>CAZMUW010000008.1:0-18271 GCA_964569645.1 uncultured Desulfobacteraceae bacterium
AACTCTGAACACTGAACCCCTGAACACTCCCATTACCTGAGGCGTCGAAACAATGGACAATGTTGATTCAAAGTTGAAGCGAATTTCAAATATGTTTGTCTAGTTCTTCTCTTTTTCCGCCAAAGTCTCTTTGGGAGGAGTACCTTCATTATCTGTCAAGATCCCCGTCTGTACGAAGTCTTCGCTCACGTAATCCAAGCCCAGTTCATCCAACGTCTCTTTGGTAGGAATACCTTCATTATTCCACCCCTTGAATTCATAATACGCATCAAGCATCTTGGTTTCCATCTCAGGGTCTCTTTTCTTCCAATGGTCGGCAGGAGGCTTTTCATCACTTCTTCTTAAGCCTCTTCTTACATTAAGGGCTCTAATCAGATTTCGGTTCCTTCTAGCTATTTCCCATAGTCCGTCTGTATCAAGATCCATCCCGGTCGCATGTGAGATGAAATTTGGCAAATTATAAACGTGATACGGAGGCCTCCCGCCAAATTGGCCTCTAAATGACGACAAAAAGGCGCAGGTCCCGATGGCGTCATCAATGTAATGCATGGTCTCATTCCAATCACAAATGTTGACAGCCGCTTCAATAGATGGATGTTGACGTGGCTCCCATTCCAAAAACCATTTTTTAAACCTATCAGGAGCTGCGTCCCAATTCTTTACAAACTTTTCTCTCTCTTCCTTATCAGCAATGGGTATCTGGGGGTAGGACCCTTCAATTTGGGTGATATTCATCTTCTCACCGGTGGCATACATAAGGAAATAAGGGTAATTTATCGTTCCCAGCTTGAGAGGCACCTGCTCAAATTTTTTCATGGTATTATGATCAAATTCTTCTGCGCCATTACCAATCTGACGGGCTGCCCAATAAACACCATTGGCTAAAGCATCTCCAATCCCTTCCCGCCGAACAATTCTTTCAACCAGCCAGAAAAATCTCCCCGCGGTGTCGGACGGAAATCCTGGCATGTCCTTGTCAGTTAAAATGCCGGCTTCGTAAAGCTCAATGGCGAAGGCTAGAAGTTGCGGTGTTGAGAATCCGTCCAGTCCGTACTCCTGAGTAACGCCAAGTATGTCATAATTAAAATCCAGCTCTTGATAGGCCGCCATCGCATAGGTAAGTTTGCTGTAGCATTTTAATTGATATTTTTGCCGTCCCGGGTAGGAAATTGCTGCATGGCAATTCTTCGGACAGTTATAGCAACCCGTCCATCGAACCATGTACTTGCGAGTTGTCGCCGTCCACTCCTCTTCACGTTCTTTGGTCCAAAAACCCTTTACCCGCTCACGCGCATTGCCCCAGGCGAAATTATTGACGTGCCACTCTTCGTCATCCTCGTGCGCCAAAATACACCCACAATCCGGGTTATCATAAATTTCCTGATACTGGCGGTTGCATATCTCAAAAAGTTCAGCCGGTCGGGCAATATTGATGTCCTTTGTTCCACGAACAGCTATCGCCTTTAACCTTTTATCTCCCATGATCACGCCTACGCCTCGAGAGGCGCTGGAGTTAGAGTGTTCGATGGTAGACATATAGACCCTGTTTTCAGCGGCCAGGCCGATAGCTGCCACCTGGGATTCGGGTTCCTTCAACTCCTCTTTAATGAGTGCTCCAGTTTCTATAGCGCCTTTCCCCTGGAGATGGCCGGCATCACGTATTTCTACTTTGTCATTGTTTATCCACAAATAAACCAGACTGGGGGCCTTGCCGCGAATGACTATTTTGTCGTAACCGGCATACTTCAGTTCCGGTCCAAAAAATCCTCCAAATAATGAATGTGAATACAAGTTTGTCTGGGGAGAAAAGGTATCAACAGCGGTACGATTGGCACCGGGAACAGGTGTGGAAAGTAAAAGACCGGTGCTGAATATTAGTAGATTATCGGGAGAAAAGGGTTCAACTTCAGGAGGAACCCTATCCCATTGTATCTTCCCGGCAGTACCCTGACCCCCCAGATGAAGTTCGGTTAATCTTGGGTCAGTTTCTACCCTCTCAATGCTTCCTCGGGATAGATCAATTTCTAAATTGAACCCTGTCTCTGCGTACCTCATTTTTTTACCCCTTCTAGATTACCTGAATCCGTGACATACTTTTTGATTAATCATGGGTTGCAGGCACTTAACTCAAAACAACCTTCACCCGTCGGGTGAAGGTTGAAATTGCTTAAGTTGCTTAAGTTATTTTTCTGTCAAAATCTATGCCATGAGTTCAGGGGCTAATAAGCCTTTAATACTGAATCAGAAAATTACTCTTTCTGTTCCAATTTTTTACACAAATTAAAAAAGTTGCTCCGGTCAAACCCAATGGATTTAAAGAAGGAAAGTATATCCACCGCGTCCCACCTGGCAGCCGTATAGATTTCATTGATTTTTTTCTTTTTGAGCTGTTTGAACAACTGGATAATCAGGGACTGGCCGATTTCGGTCCCCATGTGTTTCGGGTGAACGCCTATTATCTTGATCCAACCGCTCTGATCCAGGCCGAAAAGGATAAAACACCTAAATTAATTTCCGCAAATTAATGGACATCACCCCTTATCTTGTTTGCTGATAGCCTTCTCCTTTCCTTTAAATAGATACTCAATCGATAATTTTCTTTAGATTAATAAATTCACACCTGTCAAACCCCAGCGACTTAAAAAAGGACAATAAATCAGTGGAGTCCCACCTCACTGACGTGAAAACATTCTTTATGCCTCTTTCCGTAATTACATCGAAAATTTCCTTTGCCAGCCTTTTTCCGATTCCACTTCCCATATGTTTTGGTTCAACACCAAAGGCCCCGATCCAGGCACTTTTTTCCAGACCAAATCCACCATAGATAATATAGGTAATCATATAGCCCACCACCGCACCATCAAGCTCGGCTACAAAGCTGACTCTATCCTCCTTTTTTGCCTCTTCCTCAACAACCCTATGGTAGTCTATAGTGCCAAGTTCCTTTGCAATTACCTTCTGAATTCTGGAGATATCATCGGCATCACTTGACTCCAACCTTCTTATTAGCAGATTTTCCAATCTAAAAACTCCCTAATATCTAGCGAGGATTCAGTGCCTAATCTAACCTGATTATCTTTACATGCTTGCCGACCCAATCTGGTGGGAGATATATCCGGCCACTGTTACCGCTCATTTTAACCTCTTTCTCGAGCATCTCCTCACCAAAGATCTCAAATTTAACCTTTTTTAGATCCTGATCTTTGGAAGCGGAATTTTCTCTTTTGTTATTCATCTATCTTATAATTAAGATTGATTCAGAATTTCTATAACTTATGGTAAGGAAAAGGCTCTTGCCTATCAAAATGTGATTATAATTTAGCTATAATGTAACTATATTATTATATTGTCAATAAAAAAATCTAGAGGCTTATCAACTTAAGGCTCTTAGACTCTGCTATAATCCAAACCATCATAAGATACTGGAACAATATCTCTTTTTCCCATTTGCCCGGTCAATTTTGACTTGACTTAGATTAGAAGAAAAAATATACCTTTTTGTGACCAAATATCGGTTGGATCTATTCATAATCAAACTTGTAACTATTCAGCCACCAAGGCAGCAACAATTGAAAATTGAAAATTGGAAATTGGAATTGGTGCTTTGCCCCGCCCCGTTCCGGGTCGGGGGTGGCTATGTGAACGGTTACTCAAACCTTACATAAGGAGATAATAACATGAGAGATGCAGTAATTATTGGGGGCGTGAGAACACCTGTCGCCTCCTTCGGAGGATCATTAAAGACCACACCAGTAGTTACCCTGGGTTCCTTGGTCTTGAAGGAGGCCCTGAAAAGACTCGGGCTCAGACCGATAGCTCCCGATGAGCGCAAGGCTTTTGAGCCAGATCCCCTTAAAGGCGCAGGCATGGTTGAATTGGAAAAAAACGCATATGATTACGCTGATTCTCTTGAACCTATAGAGCTCGACGAGGTAATCATGGGTAATGTAATAGGAGCGGGTCAAGGGCAAAATGTTGCCAGGCAGGCAACAATATATGCAGGCATTCCTAAGGAGGTCAATGCCTTTACCGTAAACAAGGTCTGCGCCTCAGGCATGAAGGCCTTAGCCCTTGCTGCTCTTGCTATAAAGGATGGTGAGGCCAACACTATTCTTGCCGGCGGTATGGAAAACATGACTATGTCGCCCTATGGATCAAATACCGCACGATGGGGAGCAAGGATGAACAATACCGATTTGGTTGATCTAATGGTCTATGATGGGCTCTGGGAGATCTTTTATGGTTATCACATGGGTATAACAGCTGAGAACATTGCCGAAAAATACGAGATCTCTCGAAGGGAACAGGATGAACTGGGTGCCATGAGTCATGCAAGGGCAAGAGAGGCAATAGCTGAAGGCATCTTCAGGCAAGAGATCTTTCCTGTTGCTGTTCCACAGAGAAAAGGTGAACCCCTTGTCTTTGACACTGATGAAAGGCCAATGGATACCAGTGTGGAAAAGATGGCAAAGTTACGACCGGCGTTTAAGAAAGATGGCACTGTTACAGCAGGTAATGCCTCTGGTATTAATGATGCCGCTGCTGCCTTGCTTTTAATGTCTGTTGAAAGGGCAAAAGATCTAGGGCTGAAACCCATAGCTAAGATCAAGGCCTATGCATCAGGGGGTGTAGATCCCGCCTTCATGGGCCTGGGGCCTATTCCTGCTGTCAGAAAGGTTCTAAAAACCACCGGATTGAAGATAAGCGATTTTGGTGAAATTGAGCTCAATGAGGCCTTTGCCTCTCAGGCCATTGCCTGTATCAGGGAGTTGGGCCTCGATCTGGATAAGACCAATCTTTTGGGAAGTGGGATATCTATAGGCCATCCAATTGGCTGCACTGGTGCCAGAATTGTATTAACCCTGATGAACGAGATGGTCAGAAACGATGTTGAATTAGGGCTTGCTACCTTATGTATAGGTGGAGGCCAGGGGATGGCCATGGCCCTCGAGAGAGTGTAGTGAAAATTGAAAATAGAAAATAGAAAATTGAAAATAGTCAATCTAAAAAGGAGGTAACCATGTCTTATGAAACTATTATCTATGAGGTGGAACAAAATATTGCTATAATTAGATTCAACAGGCCTAAGGTCCTCAATGCTATCAATCCGACAGTGGTAGCAGAGATGAAAGATGCCCTGGAAGAAATCGCTGCGGATAAATTCATAAAGGTCCTTATCCTGACAGGAGAGGGAGATAAGGCCTTTGTGGCAGGGGCGGACATAGCGGCGATGAAGGATTTTACCCCATTAGAAGGGAGATCTTTCTCAAGGCAAGGTCATGAAGTCCTCTTTCAGCTGGAGGCCTTACCCATTCCGGCAATTGCCTGTGTCAACGGCTTTGCCCTTGGTGGGGGAATAGAGATAGCAATGGCATGTGATTTTATATACGCTGCCAATTCTGCTAAGTTCGGTCAGCCAGAGATAAACTTAGGGATTATCCCGGGCTTTGGCGGCACCCAGAGGCTATCTCGTTTAGTGGGTAAATCAATGGCCAAGGAGCTTTGTATGACTGGAGTTATGATCAGTGCCCAGGAGGCCAGGGATATTAGCCTTGTAAACAAGGTATTTTCAAAAGAAACTTTATGGGAAGAGACAATGAAGGTGGCAAAGTTACTGGCATCAAGAGGTAAGGTGTCTATCCGGGCCGTCAAGGATACAATAGAAAGGGGTTATGACCAGGATCTCAGGACTGGTTGCTACATGGAATCCGATGCATTTGGTATCTGCATGGCCAGTGAGGATGCCAGAGAAGGAATGGGGGCCTTCCTGGAAAAAAGAAAAGCCGAGTTTAAAGGAGAACTTCTTTAGGTACGGAGTAAAAATGGAATTTAGGTTAAACAAGGAACAGGAAGCTATCCAGAAGGCAGCAAGAGAGTTTGCCAAAGGAGAATTTGACAAAGAAATAGCCCTTGAACATGAAAGGGCCCATACCTTTCCCTCTGAGATATGGAAAAAGGCCTGTGAGCTTGGTTTCATGGGTATTCACTTTCCGGAAGAGTATGGTGGGCAGGAGTATGGTATCTTTGAAAACGCCCTTGTAGTCGAAGAGTTCTGCCGACAAGATTCAGGAATCGGTATCGCCCTCAGCCTCGCTGACTTTTCATCAGAGATCATCCTGAGATTTGGAAGTGAGCAACAGAAGGAAAAATACCTTATTCCCATAACAGAGGGGAAGGCAATCTCCAGTGGTGGATTTACCGAGCCCGATCACGGAAGTGATATTACCCTTATGGATACAACCGCAGTAAGAAGATCGGATGAGTACGTAATAAATGGGGTGAAGACCTTTATCACTAATGGCACCATAGGTGATTTTGTAATTGTCCTCTGCCAGACAGATCCTCAGGCAAAGCCTACCTATCGTGGCCAGTCAGTCATCATCGTTGAGAAGGAAACGCCCGGATATACTACTGCCGATGTTGGTGAAAAGATGGGAATAAAGATGAGCCCAACCGGAGAACTTTCATTCAATGATGTGAGAGTTCCTGTCTCAAATCTTTTAGGGCAAGAAAACAGGGGATTTTACCATGTCCTTGAATTTTTTGATGAAAGCAGAATAGAGATAGGGGCACAGGCCCTTGGGATTGCCCAGGGGGCCTTTGACCGTGCACTTGCCTATACCAGGGAGCGGACCCAGTTTGGAAAAAAGCTGGCTGAATTTCAGGCGACTCAGCATAAACTTGCAGACATGGCAGCCAAGATAGAGACAGCGAGACTTATAGTTAATAAATCGGCCTGGAATTTTGATCAGGGCAATATCGACCCCAAGCTGACCTCTATTGCCAAGATGTATGCAGCCCGGGTGGCGGTTGAAGTAGCCGATGAGGCGATTCAACTATTTGGAGGATATGGCTATATGCTTGAGTATGAGGTAGAGCGTTTCTATAGAGATGCCAGGATAACAGAGATTTATGAGGGGACAAGGGAGATACAAAAAAATACGATAGCCAGTGCACTATTGGGCAAATTATAGTGGAGGGCTATGATGTTTAGCAAAGAGTGTTTAGAAAGAATTGCGGCAGATAAAAAGAAATGGCAACAGTTTTTTCAGGAGTCTATCTCAAAGGCCCCGGAACGGTTAAAGAGGTTCTCTACTGTCTCAGACCGGCCTATCCGGAATATTTATACCCCATTAGACATAAAAGATCTGGATTATTCAAATGATATTGGATTCCCTGGTCAATACCCATTTACAAGGGGAGTTCAACCCTCTATGTACAGGGGGAGACTATGGACTATGAGGATGTTTGCAGGATTTGGCTCGGCCAGGGATACCAATAAGAGATTTCACCACCTGGTAGATGAAGGCCAGACAGGCCTCTCTATAGCATTTGATATGCCTACCCTTATGGGATATGATACCGATTCCCCAAAAGCCAGAGGAGAATGCGGCAGATGCGGTGTTGCCATCGACACATTAAAGGATATGGAAATACTGTTTGAAGGCCTTCCTATTGACAGGATCACTACCTCCATGACCATCAACCCGCCAGCCTCTGTTCTCTGGGCAATGTATATCGGAGTGGCAGAAAAAAGGGGGATAGACAGAAGGATTATAGGTGGAACCATACAAAATGATATGCTCAAGGAATTCATTGCACAAAAGACATTCATGTGTCCTCCAAGGCCATCCATGAGGCTCATAACTGATACCATTGAATTTGGTATCAAAGAGGTTCCCAGATGGAACCCTATTAGTATTAGCGGCTATCACATAAGGGAGGCTGGGTCCACTGCTGTTCAGGAACTTGCCTTTACCTTAGCCGACGGTATAGCCTATGTAGAAGCTGCTCTGGAAAGGGGTCTTGATGTTGACTCCTTTGCCCCAAGACTCTCCTTCTTCTTTAACTCACATCTGGACTTCTTTGAGGAGATTGCAAAATTTAGGGCAGCCAGGAGGATGTGGGTGAGGATAATGAAGGAGAGATTCAATGCAAAAGATCCTCGCTCACTTTGGCTCAGGTTTCATACACAAACTGCCGGCTGTTCTCTTACTGCCCAACAGCCGTATAATAATGTTGTTAGAACGGCCCTTGAAGCCCTGGCCGCTGTACTCGGCGGAACACAATCATTGCATACCAATTCCCTGGACGAGGTTCTTGCCCTACCCGCTGAAGAGGCAGCTACCATTGCTCTTCGCACGCAGCAGATAATTGCTGAGGAGTCAGGGGTAGCAAACACAATCGATCCCCTGGGTGGATCCTTTTATCTTGAGCGCCTCACAAGTGATATGGAGGAGGAGGCCTTTGAATATATCAGGAAGATTGACGAGATGGGAGGGATGGTAGCGGCAATAGAGAAAAATTATCCCCAGCTGGAGATAGCCGATGCTGCATATAAGTATCAAAAACAGATAGATAGCAGAGAAAAGACAGTGGTTGGGGTAAACAAGTATATCACTGAAGAAGAGATTCCTGTAGAGACCCTTCAGATAGAGGCAGAATTGGAAGAAAAACAGCTGCAATGGACAGATCAGGTTAAAAATAGCAGGGATAATAAAAAGGTAAAAGATGCATTGGAGAGATTAGGTGAGGCAGCTCAAAGAGATGATAATCTAATGTACCCTATCATAGATGCGGTTAAAGAATATGCCACCACGCAGGAGATATGTGATGTATTCCGGGATGTCTTTGGAGAATACCGGGATCCCGGAGTTTATTAAAGAAAGTGCCTAAAGTTGAGAAGTGCCTAAAGTTTAAAGTGAGCTAAAGTGCCTAAAGTTGCAAAGTTACAAAAGATATATTGGATGATAGATTCAAGAATCTAGAAATTTAGGGATTGTGGATTGCAAATTGTCCGTTGTAGGTTACAGGTTCTGGTTTTTATTCACTTTGAACTTTAGGCACTTATAACTTTAGCTCACTTTAGGCACTTCTCAACTTTAGGCACTTCTCAACTTTAGGCAGCAAGAAGACATTATGGATGAAAAAAGGAAGATCAGGGTTTTAGTAGCAAAACCAGGCCTGGATGGTCATGATAGGGGTGCCAGGATTATTGCCAGGACTTACAGGGATGCCGGTTTTGAAGTTGTTTACTCTGGTCTTCATCAAACCCCTGAAGAGGTAGTACAGGCTGCCATCCAGGAAGATGTGGATATGATAGGGCTATCCAGTTTAGCAGGTGCCCACATGCATCTCTTTCCAAGAGTGGTAGCGCTTCTAAAAGAGAAAGGTGCCGATGATATCGTGGTTTGTGGTGGTGGTATATTTCCAGAAGAGGATATACCTAAATTAAAAAAGGTGGGAATCAAGGAGATATTCACCCCAGGCACACCTTTAAGAGAGGTTGTGAAATGGGTTGAGGAAAATATTAAGCCCAGGGGTTCATAACAGTAAGGAGTAAGCAGTAAGGAGTAGGGAGGCCTGGAACTAACTTTAGGCACTTTAGCTCACTTTAGGCACTTTAGGCACTTTCAAAATGGGAATAGCTGAGAAAATCAGATCCGGGGACATCAGGGCTGTTGCCAGGCTCATCAGGGATATTGATGATAATGTGCCTGAGGCAAGAGAGGTTCTGAAGGATCTTTACCCCTCTACTGGCGGGGCATATGTAGTTGGTATAACCGGAGCGCCTGGTGTAGGGAAGAGTACATTAGTAGATCAGATGCTCACTTACCTGAGAAAGGACGGAAAAACTGTTGGGGTACTTGCAGTAGATCCAACCAGTCCTTTCAGCGGAGGTGCTATACTGGGTGACCGGATCAGGATGCAGCGGCATAGCATGGATGAAGGTGTATTTATACGTTCAATGGCAACCAGAGGCTATTTTGGTGGACTGACTCAATCTACCAGAAGCGCCATAGATGTCCTGGATGCCATGGGAAAGGATTATATCATCGTTGAGACAGTTGGTGTCGGGCAGGATGAAATAGATATTGTTCAGAGCGCACATACCACTATTATCATCCTCATACCCGGGATGGGTGATGATGTTCAGGCTCTAAAGGCGGGCATCCTGGAGGTGGGTGATATTTTTGTAATAAACAAGGCTGATAGAGAAGGGGCAGATAGGACTGTAAATGATATCAGATTGATGATCGAGATGGACGAAAAGAGGTATAAAGATGGCTGGAAACCACCAATTTTAACCGCCCAGGCAGTATTCGATAAAGGAATAAAGGAAATCCTGGATGAAATCGAGAAACATCGCACGTATGTAACATCTTCCCCGGAGAGACAGTCCATGCTTAAGTGTGAAAAGGCCCGAAACGACCTTTCCGAGATGATAAAAGATAAAATCGTCCATGAGGTTTTAGATGACATTATCCATTCAGGAGAATTTGAAGAGGCCCTTCAATTAATTTTGAAGAGGGAAATCGATCCCTATACCGCCTGTGATACTATTGTTTTAAAAAAACTAAAATCAGGTAACAAATAATGGAAAATCCTATTCCATGGTTGGCTGCTCAGGTTGTCCTGGCATTGATTGCTGTTTTTTTTATCCTTTTTGGCATAAACATCCTCTATATGGCATACCAGATTACTGACCCCTTCTCATTTATCATGACATTCTTCGCCTCAAACCTTATCATCCTTATTAGCGCTACCCTTCTCCTTAGTTTCGTTCTAAAGATTATGACCAATATAAAGAAATCAAAGGAGAAAGAAGAGTAAAAAACTTTGAACTTAAGGGCTTTGCCCCAATTGGCCTCCGGCCCGTAGGGCCTACGCCCCGGAGGGAGTATTGGCCCGCCCTGGCCTCCGGCTCCGCTTCCAGCCCGTAGGGCTTACAGGCCGGAGGGTAGAGCCTACGCCTCGGAGAGCGCGACCTGCCTGGAATAAGCTGCTATCGTTGCAATATTTTCGAAGCCGTGGCCGTTTAACTCCGGCCATTCAACTCGGTCTGGGCCAGGGAATAATGGAGTGCCGGAATGATGGGTGGCATTGTCATTTGTTAATTGTTACTTGTTATTCGAATAACTAATAACGAATAACCAATAACGCAAGTGGAGGGAGTAAACCATGGCCCGCTTAAAAAAAGAAAGGCCTATTGGCAGACGATTGAAAGATATCAGGGCTACGAAAGGGCTAAGCCTTGATTACTTAGCCAATGAAACCGGTTTCTCTGTAGATTATATCTCTCGTGTGGAGAAAGGGGAAATTATGCCTCCAGTGGCCACTGTTTTACGGCTTTCGAGGGCCTTAGAAATAGATAGTGGAATTCTCTTGAAAAAAGAGAGAGATGAAGCCGACAAAAGAAAGGCAGAGGCCTTTAAAGAAAGAACGGAAGATTACAGTTATCAGACATTAACACCAGAGGCTATTCATAAACATCTAAAGGCCTTCAAGGTTTTTATAGATCCGGTCTCCGATCATAAAGGGGTAAGTTATCAACATGAAGGGGAGGAGTTTATTTATGTGATTAAGGGTAAAGTAGAGGTAACCGTTGGGGATAATAAAAACGTGTTAGACCCAGAGGATTCCTTACATTTTAACTCCTCCATTGTTCATAAGCTTAGTAATTTAAGTTCTGAAAAAGCAGAAATGCTGGTCATATTATATACACCTTAGATCAATTTAAAATTAGCAATTTAAAATCGGCTGGTAATATTAAATTGAGAATTGCTAATTGAAAATTGACAATTGAATATGTCCTATCAATTAAATGAAGAACAGAAGATGATTCAGGCTATGGTCAGGGACTTAGCTCGGGAGGTCATACTTCCCACTGCGGCTGAGAGGGATCGGACCAAAGAATTTCCAGCAGATATCATAAAAAAAATGGGTGAACTCGGGCTGATGGGAATGAATGTTCCGCCTGAGTATAGGGGAGCAGGTGTAGATACAATAAGTTATAGTTTGGCCCTTCAGGAAATAGGATATGCATGTGCCTCTACTGCCGTAATCATGTCTGTACATAACAGTGTCTCCTGCGGTCCAATATACAGGTTTGGCTCTGATCTTCTTAAGGAAAAATATTTAGGACCCTTAGCAGCAGGTAAGATGCTTGGGTGCTTTGCATTGACAGAACCAGGTGCAGGATCTGACCCCGCCAGCCAAAAGTCAACTGCCAAAAAAGAAGGGGATACCTATATCTTGAGTGGGGCAAAGGCATTCATCACCAGTGGGAAAAATGCGGATGTTGTTGTGGCCACTGCCTACACAGACAAAAGCAAAAGGCACAGGGGTATAAGTGCCTTTGTGCTGGAGAAGGGGATGCCTGGCTTTATCGTAGGCCCGGAAGAGGATAAAATGGGCCAGAGGGCCTCAGATACCACAAGCCTGATATTTGAAGACTGTAGGGTCCCTGCCGAGAATCTGCTGGGTGAAGAGGGGGAGGGATTTATTATTGCTATGACCTCCCTGGATGAAGGAAGGATAGGTATAGCCTCTATGTCCGTGGGCATTGCTCAGGCATGTCTGGATGCAGCCATAGATTATGCAAAAGAGAGAAAGCAATTTGGCAGCCCAATATCACGATTTCAAGGAATTCGCTGGATGATAGCCGATATGGCAGTCCAGATCGAGGCGGCACGCTTGCTCACATTTAATGCTGCGGCTATGAAAGACAGAGGAGAAAGATTTACAGAAGAGGCATCTATGGCAAAGCTATTTGCGTCTGAAATGGTCAACAGGGTTGCATACCAGGCCTTGCAGATCCATGGGGGTTATGGATACTCCAAGGAGTATCCTGTAGAGAGATATTACCGGGATGCCAGGGTTACAACCATCTATGAAGGAACCTCCGAGGTACAAAGGATTGTCATAGCCAATAATATAATCGGATCTTAACCCTGCAACATCATTCTTGCCCTGTGCAATAACAATCGCTTTTCTCCTTTGCACACTCCGCTCTGCACTTTAAGCCCTTTTCAGTTTTTTCCTGCTGCCTTCTATAGTCTTTAAGATAATGTTTTTGGGTTATGAAAATACCTGCTTTTTAGCATCTTTTTGACATTTCAGCTTCCCCGATGTAATCAGGGTTGCGGTTGCCTGTCCGCCATTGCTACGCACAGGCGTTAGCAGGCGGGCGCAGCTCGAATCGGGATTCGTGAGACGGTTGGGGAAAAAGAGAAACGCAACCGAATGACGTTAAACGAAACGAGCAGCGTAACCCTGGCCCAGACCTGGCTTATAGGCTTGGTGATCTTAATCGAGCACGTACCAAGATAGCTTTAGTAATATATTCAGACGCATAGCGCCAGGGCCAGCCAACGATTTACGAATAACGAAAATGACAACCCCAAAAATATTTTCTTAAACACTATAGTTAGGCAGTCGCAAATCAAACGGGATACCTCTGTAATTGATAACCTGTTTCAAAAAAAGATTAACGGCCGAGGAGATATTTAATCCGAGGCCATTAAGAATGACCTCTGCGCCCTTTTTAATATCCTCGGTTGTTCTAACATTTATATTTGTATTCTTAGCCATAATTCAGACCCTTAACCTATAAATATTAAGAAAGCTGAATCCATATTTGCTCCACAATGTATCTCAAAATTAATGCATTGTCAATACAAACGTTAACTGGTTGATAAAGGGTTGCTTTTTCAAAGCAAACCTGTCACCGTAACACTTTGACGTAACCGAAAATCACATAAATTGACCACTTGCTCCAGAATGGATTATGCTCTTCATACCTTGTCGGTTTGAGGCGAGCTTCGCTATATTACATATTTTTCAAACAAACCAAGAGTATGGAGATCGATGATAACATCGGCATCAGGCAGTAGCAATTTTCGCATAGTTTCCTTCTACAAATCCCGCATCATCCAGATAGCCGTCTATTTCAGCCCGATCTATTTCCAGTTATTCGGCAAAAGTGCCTCTTGATATCCTGCCCTCCATCAAGCATCTACAGGCAAGGGATATAAATCTTAAACTCTGTGAGAGACAAAAAACACTCCGATCGCTTGCCACATCAAATAATTGGCAGAAGAATTAACGAACAGGTAATGCTCCCATAGCTTCGTAGATAGTGTTTTCTGCGCGGACTTCGAGGATTATTTCAAGGCCTTAAATAAAATAGTGCCTTTCAAATTGACATTTTCATGTCAATCTCATAGCATGAATCAGACAATAGGTCTGAAGGAGGAAGAACAGAGATTACAAGGAGGATTGATGAATAAACAAGAAAGAAAACGGGATTTGCGATTTCTTCCCTTGAAGATCTGGCCCGCTATTTTTATTCTGCTTTCAATAATTAGCTTTCTCTCCTTCCCTGCCGTCGCAGCTGAAAGGATAAGGAAACCTGCGGTAGCCGGTTCTTTCTACCCTAAGGGTCAGGAAGAACTAAAAAAGACAGTCGATGCTTACATGTTAAATGTCAAGCAAAAGCAAATAACCGGCAGAATCTTAGGCCTTATCTCGCCCCATGCTGGATATGTCTTCTCTGGTCAGGGAGCTGCATATTCTTACAGGCAGATCAAGGATAGAGATTATGATACGGTAATAATCATCGGTCCAAGCCATCGTGTTTATCTTAAAGGGGCATCAGTGGGTAAATGGGATGCCTATGCAACCCCTCTGGGAAAGGTTACTGTCAATAAGGAAATAGTAAATGACCTTCTAAGCATGGGAGCTCCCTTTCATTTTGTTGAGGAAGCCCATATCAGGGAACACTCTGTAGAGACACAGATCCCCTTTCTGCAAAGGGTGTTAAAGAACTTCGATATTGTCCCCGTTGTAATGGGTGTCCCATCCTTAACTGATTGTGAAAGAATCAGTAAGGCCCTTTCAAAGGCAGTGGGAAAAAGAAATGTCCTTTTTGTGGCATCCTCTGACATGTCCCATTTTCCTGATTATGTTAATGCAAACAAGGTTGATAGGAAGACCCTTTCTTTGATAGAGAAATTTGACCCGGAATTATTATTCAATTCAGAGGCCCAACTTCTTAGAGAAGGAATACCAAACCTCTCAACCACACTCTGTGGATTGAGCTCAGTGGTAACAGTAATGATGACGGTGAAACACCTTGGAGGAGATGCGGTAAAGATACTCCATTATGCAAATAGCGGTGATGTAGCTATCCGTGGCCGCCAAGAAAAGCGGAGAGTCGTTGGATATGGGGCTGTGGCCTTTTATGAAAAATAAGAGAGAGGAGAACAACTATGAACCCAATTGCCCAAGAACTAAATGAGATTATTCAAGACGCCAATCCCAACATATACGATATGCTCTCTAGTAAAGGAAGAAATCTTTACTTTCCAAAAGGGATCCTCTCCCAGGGTGCCGAGGCCAAGGAAAAGGCCTCCAAATATAATGCCACCATAGGTATTGCAACAGAAAGCGGGGTGCCTATGTATCTTCCTTCAATTATGTCATACATAAACTTACCCCCTAATCAATCACTTAATTATGCACCGTCTTTTGGTATACCTGAGCTACGAAATACCTGGCGACGGCTGATGTTTACTAAAAACCCTTCCCTTGCTGGAAAGGAAATAAGCCTGCCAATCGTAACAAATGCCATAACCCACGGCATCTCTGTTACTGCTGAGATGTGGATTGAGGAAAACGATGTTATCATACTGCCGGACAAGACCTGGGAAAACTACAACCTGGTATTCACGGTTCTGCATGGAGCAAAGATCAGAGACTATCCTCTCTTCTCATCACAAGGGGGCTTCAACCTGACTGCCTTTGAAGACACCCTCCAGAGAGAGGCCCTCACTGGAGATAAGATAGTCGTTATCTTAAATTTCCCCAACAATCCTACTGGATATACACCAACAGAGGCAGAGGGTAAGAGGATTGTGGAGATTCTAATCGGTCTGGCAGAAAAGGGTAAAAATGTCCTGGTTATATTGGATGATGCCTACTTTGGGCTCTTTTATGATGCTCATTCGATGAAAGAATCCCTTTTTGCATTACTTGCAGGGGTCCATCCAAGAATAATGGCAATAAAACTGGATGGCGCAACAAAAGAGAACTATGTATGGGGTCTGCGGGTAGGCTTTATCACCTATGGTACTTCATTGAAGGGAAATCCCAAAGATGCCTATGAGGCTTTAGAGAAAAAGACAGCTGGCGCTGTCAGGGGTACTATTTCAAATAGCCCTCATCTGAGCCAATCCATTCTCCTTGGCTCTCTTAATTCAGAGAACTACAAGACAGAAAAAGAGGACAAATTCAAGATACTGCTCAAGAGGGCAACCAGAGTTAAAGAGGTGCTTGCCAATAAAAAATACACGGGGGCCTGGGATATATACCCTTTTAATTCAGGTTATTTCATGTGTCTGAGGCTCAAGAAGGTAGATGCTGAAGAATTAAGGCTTCATCTTTTAGACAGATACGGTGTAGGGGTAATCTCACTGGGTAAAACGGATATAAGGATAGCCTTCTCCTGTGTGGAGGAAGAAAATATTCCCGAACTCTTTGATATAATCTTTCAGGGAGTCAAAGACCTTGAGTAACTGTTCAGGTAGCCACCAAGGCACAAACAATTGAAAATTGACAATTGAAATTGGTGTCTTAGTGGCTAAATAGTTGCGACCTTGAAAAGGGATAGTGATTTATATAAAACTAAAGACCGGACTTGCCTGATCACCAGGTGAGTATTTGTCACCTGGAAAAACCCTAGAGCCAACCTTTACCTCTTTATCTATCAATTCCATCGTGGCCCTGGCCGGGTCAATATCGATAAGGTTACCCATTATCCAGGGGCCTTCATCCAATTCAACAAGGGCGATAATGTATGGCACCTCATTCTGCCTGCCTTCCGGGGCAACATTTACAACGGTAAAGGTTACAATTTTACCCCTCCTGCTGAGCTCAACAATATCCAGATCTGTTCCTCCGCACTCCTGGCATGTCATCTTAGGTGGCACAGTTACCTTACCACAACCCTTACATTTTAATCCCAGCAGTTTCCCCTTAGTAAGGGCGCTGGAATAGTCTTTGAACGTAAGTTTATATTCCACTTTCTCCTCCTTTACCCCGTTATCAAGAAAGCCTCGTTTAAATCTTCTAAAGGGTTCACCAGCCTTTTTGCATAATCAGGGTGCAAAGTATACCATCTCCTCCAAGGGTATCAGTCAGGCCGATCTCAGCTCCCTCAACCTGCCTCTCTCCACACTCGTCTCTCAGTTGATGATATATTTCGGTTACCTGAGATGCACCGGTTGCACCAATGGGATGCCCTTTTGCCTTCAGACCACCGGAAACATTTATGGGGATCTTACCTCCGATCTTAGTCTCACCCTTTTCCCAGGCCTCACCTGATTTGCCAAATTCAAAAAAGCCCAGGCTATCGGCAGCTATTAAACTTGCTATAGAAAAACAGTCATGAAGCTCACATACATCGATATCCCCAGGGCCTATACCAGCCATATCATAGGCCTGTTTAGCAGATACTTCTCTGGCCTTCAGTCTGGGAAGATGATCCTTTTGGGAACTAAGCTTACCTGATGAGGCCTGTCCGATACCAGTGATATAGACAGGTTTATCAGTAATCTCTTTTGCCTTTTCTTCAGATACAAGCACAACAGCGGCAGCCCCATCTGAGAAAGGACAACAGTCCAGCAACTGCAATGGTGTGGTAACCATAAAACCACTTAAAACCTTATCTACGGTTATTTCCTTCCGGAACTGGGCCTTTGGATTAGACTGCCCATAATAGTGAGATTGCACGGAAACCAAGGCCATCTGCTCCTTCAGTTTTTCAAGGGGGATACCGTATCTCTTTGAGTAGAGATGGGTTAGCATGGCAAACATGGCAGGAAAGGTTAGTCCAGCCGGATACTCATAATGACTGTCCGTAAACATTGAAAATGTTCTAGTTGCCAGAGTCGTTCCCATACTGGCTGCCCTCTCAACACCTCCAGCAAGAACAACATCATAGAAGCCTGAGGCAACCCAGATAAATGCATCTCTGATGGCCAGGGATGATGAGGCGCATGCACCCTCAAATCGTGTGGCCGGGATATGAAAGGCCCCGATGTCATTGGCTGCATAGGACTGCAACATGGCCTGTCCCTCGGAAAAATCACCGAGGCAATTGCCAAGATAAAGGGCCTGGATATCTTTGGGCTTCAGATTGGCATCATTAATCGCATCCATGGCTGCCTCCGAAAAGAGCTCTATAGAGGTCTTCTCAGTTTCAAAGGTAAATGGTGTATGTCCTGTTCCTACTATTGCTACCTTTCTCATTTTCTATTTCCTCCTTTCAAAAAAGATCTTAGCGGAACATATCAAATAGATCATTATATGGCAACCCTTAATGAGACAAAAAAGATGTTTTTCTCTGACAACAGACTGCTGACATTACCTAAAAATTATCCTATTAGCTCTTTATATCTAAAATCTTTACAATCTGCGTCCATCTGCG
>CAZMUW010000009.1:0-16476 GCA_964569645.1 uncultured Desulfobacteraceae bacterium
GAATCTGGCGGTGGCTAAAAACCAGGCACAGAGCGATGTCGATAAAGCAAAGCTGGCATATGATTTTGCCGTGCAAGACATGAAGAAATACCTGGAGGGAGAGTACCCCAATCAGCTGAAAGAAGTGGAATTCCGGATTATACTGGCAAATGAGGAGGTTACCCGGGCCGAGGAGAATTTGCAATGGTCAAAGAAGCTTTTTAATGAAAAGTATATTTCACAGACCGAACTACAGGCTGATGAGCTGGCCGTAAAGAAAAAGGCTCTGGATCTGGAACTGGCACAGAACGATCAGAGCCTGTTAAAGAATTTCACTTATAAAAGAGAGCTGGCACAACTTAAAAGTGATGTCAAGCAGGCCAAAATGGCACTTGATCGTACAATTCGTAAGGCCAAAGCAGATGTGGTACAAGCAGAAGCCAACCTCAAGGCCAAAGAGTCTGAACTTGAGCGCCAGAGATATAAGTTGGCAAAAAATGAAAAGGAGATTGAAAAAACCAAGATCTATGCACCTGCTGACGGGATGGTAATCTATGCTACCAGTGCCCAGAGAGGCGGTCATCGTGGTCGCCCCAGAGAACCCCTTGCTGAAGGTGCGGAAGTCCGGGAGCGTCAGGATTTGATACATCTTCCCACTGCTTCAGGGGTCAATGCAGAAGTCGGCATCCACGAAGCCAGTCTGGATAAGGTCAGCATTGGTCTTCCTGTAGAGGTTACGGTTGATGCACTGCCCGGAGAGATATTTACCGGCCGTGTTGTATCTATTGCTCCTTTGCCTGATGCAGGGAGTGCCTTTATGAATCCGGATCTAAAGATTTATGATACTGTAATCTATCTGGATGACAATGCCGACAGCGGCCTTCTTCGTACAGGGATGAGCTGCACAGTGGAAATCGTTGTAGAAGAACACAGAGATGCAACATACATACCTGTTCAGGCGGTCCTGCGTGTTGGAGGAAAGCCTACTGTTTATGTTGTAAAGAGCAAGACTCTTGAGCCTCGCAAAGTTGAGATCGGCCTGGACAACAACAGGATGGTACGAATCATAAGTGGGCTGGAACCGGGCGAAGTTGTATCGCTTGCTCCACCACTTGCCTCTGCATCTGTTGAGGCACCCACAGTCGAAAAGCTCAAAATCATTTCAGAATCAGCTGGTAAGACAAAAGCGGTCCGGCAGGATATATCAGGTAAAAGTGCAAAAGGGCCGAGAAGCAGCGATATTCGAGATTCAGGCGGTGAGCGCCGCCCAGGCCTTCCCGGAGGAGGAGAACTTACTCCGGAGCAGAGGCGAAAGATACGTGAACGAGTTGAAAGTATGTCTCCTGAAGAGCGGGAAGAGATGCGGCAAAGAAGGAAGGCAAGGCAACAGCAAACGGGAGGTGGTGGATGAACGATCAGTCACCGCCCAACTCTAACTCTATTATAGTCCAGCTTGAAGATGCAAAGAAGATTTACCGGATGGGAACACAGGAAGTTAAAGCTTTGGCAGGTGTGACCATATCTTTTCGACGCGGCAGCTTCTGGGCAATCATGGGACCCAGCGGCTCGGGAAAAAGCACAATGATGAATATACTTGGTTGCCTGGATCGCTTGTCTTCAGGACGTTATATTCTTGAAGCTGAGGACGTAAGCACTCTTGACGATGATTCTCTCAGTGAGTTTCGGCTGGGACATCTGGGATTCATTTTCCAGAGTTTTAATCTTATACCCCAATTGACTGTTCAGAGGAATATCGAGCTGCCTCTATACTATCTGGGATGGGATGCAATACAGAGTGCTGAACGTGCACAAGAACTCGCCCAGAAGGTGGGGCTTGAGGGCAGACTGAATCATCGCCCCACGGAACTATCCGGAGGGGAAATGCAGCGGGTTGCAATCGCAAGAGCACTTGCAAATGACCCTCAGATACTTTTGGCAGATGAGCCTACAGGCAATCTTGATACTGCAACAGGAGAGCAGATTTTGGAATTGTTGGTCGAGCTCAATAATCAGGGTAAAACAATAATTATGGTGACCCACGAAACTCACATTGCTGCATGTGCCAAAAACAGACTGCACATGAAAGATGGCCTCATTGACAGAATCGGTGGAGATACTGGTGAAACAAGCTAAGTTTGTGCGAAACGTTTTGCTGGGCATTGAGAACCTTCTGCTCCATAAACTCCGCTCATTCCTGACAATGTTGGGTGTTGTCTTTGGCGTGGGAAGTGTTGTAGCAATGCTCTCTGTAAGAGAAGGGGCCAGCAAAGAGGCCCTTGACCAGATTCGAAAGATCGGCAGCAACAATATAATTATTACATCGGTCAAGTCCGTAGAAGAAGAGACTACCACTACAACTCGAGAACGTATGAGTATCTACGGCCTGACCTACAAAGATCATCTTAGAATAACTGAAACTTTTAAGACTGTAAAACAGACAGTTCCTGTAAAACTTATACGTGAGGAAGGGCGTCTTGGGGAAAGATCATTGGAGCTCCGTGTTGTGGGAACCACGCCCACGTGGTTCGGTCTGGTAAAAAGATCGCTTATTGCAGGACGAGTCCTTTTGCCTTCTGATGATGAGAATCAGGCAGCTGTTACAGTTCTTACCGAATTTGGTGCCCGAAAGCTTCTGGCTGCTAAAAATACCATCGGTCAAACCCTCCGCATAGGCGGTAACAGTTTTAAGATAATAGGAATTGTCAAAAGCGAAGGGGGTGAGGCCGCAAACATCCAGATACCTGACCAGGAAGTAGATGCCTATATTCCCATAGATGTAGCTCGTGTATATTATGGCGACACAAGTCTGAAAATGAGCTCCGGCGCATTTGAGATCAAAAGGGTTGAGTTGCACCAGATTATTGTTCAGGTCAACAGCATAGAGAATGTCGAGTCCACAGCCAATGGTATAGAAGTAATGCTAAGACGGTTTCACAAAAAGAAAGACTATATTATCAGTGTACCGTTGGCTTTGCTAAGGCAGGCAGAGGCTACCAAACGAACATTCAATATTGTATTAGGCTCAATTGCTTGTATTAGTCTGCTCGTGGGTGGAATCGGCATTATGAATATTATGCTGGCTTCAGTAACAGAACGGACTCGCGAAATAGGAATTCGACGTGCAATCGGTGCCAAGCGAAAGCAGATTATTGTCCAGTTCCTTATTGAAACTATAGTGCTTTCTACAATTGGTGGGATTGTTGGACTTGGCATAGGAGTTTTCATACCATTGATGATAACGTTTTTTGCGGGCATGCCTACAGTAATTACACCTGCGGGTATTATTCTGCCTTTGTTTATCAGTGTAAGTATCGGTATTATCTTCGGATTATATCCAGCCGCTCGTGCCGCTAAAGTAGACCCCATCGTTGCACTAAGGCATGAGTAATATAGCCTTTAAGAAAATGATTTTGGGTTTATCAATACTGGCATAACTCTATGAGATACAGTTTAAGCTTGAACCGATACTTGAAACTGGAAACTTAAGAGAAAGGCGGGCAATCCTTATCAACAAGTTAAGTGCCTAAAGTTTAATCCGCCGTAAGTCTGGCGGGTAAAAGTGCCTAAAGTGTCTAAAGTTAAAGGAACAAAAATGACCAAAATATGTTTGGAGTTTACCAGGGAAATATTTAATGGTTTTGGATTTAGAGCATTTGAATTTAGAATTTGTTTAGGATTTAGAAATTAGAAATTAGGGTTTTCTAAATTGCCAATAGAACTTAGTTCGCTTCGCTCACAATTGGAATACTGGAATGATGGAATAATGGGTGAAGGAGGACAAGATCACAAGGTGAAGGAGGAAAAACGGGACAATTGTTTGTTGGCAAAACTCCTCTTGACAGGGAAATTAATAAATGAGAAACTTCTTTTAAAACCAACATTCCAATATTCCACCATTCCATTATTCCAAGTGCAAGGCAAGGACTCAAACCCCAAAAAATTCCTATAATTTCAATAAGTTGTAGAATTTCCGAGACGTTAATTACATTATTATTTATGAAACAAGCCACTAGAAGGGCCCTTCGACTGACACCGCACCTGCAAATCCACCCTTTTATCCAGGGTTTCGGGCAGCGGGCCTTGAGTATACTTGGTGATAAGAGGAACGGATCAGGATGGCCATAGGAGAAAGGCTTTCAGGGGATTAATGGGAGCTCATGAAGATTTTGCCATTGCCAGATATTTTTCAAGAAGCTTCTTGTCCTCCGGATTCATA
Organism: uncultured Desulfobacteraceae bacterium; assembly: GCA_964569645.1. Classification (GTDB taxonomy): domain Bacteria; phylum Desulfobacterota; class DSM-4660; order Desulfatiglandales; family B25-G16; genus JABXJZ01. Next base: position 4,196 of record CAZMUW010000009.1, read on the forward strand.
TCAATAAACTCAACTCCTATCCCCGGGGGCATCTTTTCGGTGCTTATATCTTGGGACCTTACCCAGGCTACCTTCCCAGTGGTGTGGATTACTTTCTTGGTTTTTGGCAGATTGAATTCTAAACTCAAAGTGGTACCTACCGGTAGACCCTTCGTTGTTTTTATAAACAGCCCCCCACTGGCAAGATTACCAATATAGGCCCTAAAAAAATCATGTACCTTGTTAAAAGAGAGCTTAATCTTTGCCCTTACCCTTTCCTCGCTGCGCCTGGGGGGGGAATGAATAAGATTCTGAGTGGTTTTTCTCAACTTCCTAACAAGGGTAAGGAGAATCTCCCTGAAATCCGAGTCTATTTGATTAAATTCCTTATCCAAAAAATCCTTATCCAATAACTCCAAAACTGTATCCTCAAGCGCAGTAGCTGTAGCCGATCGGGGGGCAGGATCAAGATAACTCATCTCACCAAATATATCTCCAGGATCAAGTTTCTCCAAAACAATCCTTTTACCCTGGATCGTCTTGCTAATCTCCACCTTTCCGGAGCTTAAAACATAAACAGCAGCCCCATGGCTGCCTTCCTTGAAAATAACCTCCCCTGCATTATAGGTCTCTTTTCCACTCGCTAACAACAATTGGACTCTCCCCTCTTCTTTTTTGCCAGCTCCCTCAATTCATGGATTACCTTCCTTACCTGATCCCTGGTATCATTAAGACTCCCCTCGTTATCTATAATGTAATCCGAGAGGGATCTTTTCTCCTCAATAGGGCGCTGGGCATCTAATCTTTTTTCTACCCCTTTTTTTACGATACCGTCTCTTTTTATTAGCCTTCCAAGCTGGACATCTCTCGGCACATATACAAGTATAACCTTATCAAACCTTTTATTCAAGTCCAGTTCAAATAAAAGGGGAAAATCTATAATGACAATAGAGAATGGATCTTTCCTTTTAATGGCCTTAATCAGGGCGTCTCTTTCCTCAAAGATCCTGGGATGGGTAAAGCCTTCCAGAGCTTTTCTGCTCTTATTATCGGAAAAGACAATCTCTGCAAGGGCAGAACGATTCAGTGTTCTATCGGAAGACATGATTTCAGGACCAAAATAGTCAATTATATCCCTCCAGGCAGCCTTATCAGGCTCCACTACAAGGCGAGCAAGGTGATCAAAATCAATTACATGTGCCCCCTCATCTTCAAACATCCCTGCCACAGTACTTTTTCCACTCCCTATACCACCTGTCAGCCCTACTATTACCATGAGAAGTGCCTAAAAAGTTATAAGTGCCTAAAGTGAACTTCCTCTATCCCTTCTTCAACAACACATATAATGCACCTGCCCCTCCATCCCAGGGCCGAGCAGTTACAAATGCCATGACTATTTTCTTCAAGACTCCCCTTTTAAACCAAACCGGGAGCTCCTTCTTTATAGCCGGTTGATGGTCAACCGAGCCCAATCCCCTACCGTGAACAATGAGCACACACCTCAGTCCCTTTTTGTAGCTCTGGATTATAAATCTATTAACAACAGTTTCTGCCTCTTTCCTTGTTAAGCCGTGCAGGTCAATATGGTCCTGGATGGAAAATTCACCTCTTTTAAGCCTTTTCATGATCTTTGGGCCTACCCCGGAAACAGCCCCCTCCATATATTCATCACTGAAAGAAATATCCCAGGCCGCTGGCTCTTTAACCAGGCATGATAGATATTCTCTTACCTTATCACTCTGACCAGGTATATGCTCAGGGGGCTTCTCTTTTTTTACCCGGGATCTAATAATCTTATTTTTATCATTACTTAAGGGAATAACATCCTTCATTGCCATTTGAAAGAGATCTTCTTCGCTCTCCTCTGTTGTATTACCACTTAGACAACCTGATGAAGCAGGCTCCTCTCTTTTATCAAAATCCTTAAGATCTCTCACTAAACCCTTAAATGGCTTATTGGATAATGACTTGTTTTCCTCTATTCTATTCTTTACTTGATCAATCCGATCCTTTTTTCTCTTTCCTCTCATGGTAATATAATTGACTTTTTATTTGTTTTTAAATAGATAAAATAATCTTAAGACTATCTAATGATTTTTAAGATCGCCTTTGCAATCATTTTATTTATACAGACATCGTCAAATGGTTGAGTAGTTGAGTAGTTAATTAGTTGTTATTACTAAGATATTGAGCATAAGCGGGGAAATTGGACATTTGACTTTTGATCTCAGATAAGATCTTGATATTATTGTCATTTCTTTATCACTCAACCACTCAACTATTTTCTACTTAACGAAGTCTGTTATAGCAAAATCAAAACGGTTTTTAAAGCGGGAATGAATGGCAAGGATAGATAACTATAATACGGCCTTAGAGATAGCAAAGAAGGAATTAAGCAGCCGGAATCCACTCCATTATTGCCGGTTAAGTGGCGCCCTATCTATAAAAAAAGAAGATGGATCAACTATTATCAGGCTTAAGTTTTTAAATCGAATGATTAATATCAGCTGGCCGGAGCTGTTATTTTATCAAGATTCAAATGAAGAGATTCCAATAAAAGAAAAAATATTGATCCTCCACTACCTTAATGGTTATAAGGGGGAGGATCTAACGGGAGAGTTGATTGCCTATCAGGATATTCCTTCCGGAGGATTCTATTTAGATGCCTTCAATAGAAGGGTTAAATGTCCAATGATAAACACCTTTGATGACCAGCCTGATAAATTAGTTTTTTTGGCCAAACAGCTCTTTGAGGCTAATACATCATCTATTGGAGATATCTCTGTTCTGATACAGGCCTTACCCAAGATACCTGTCACCCTTGTGATCTGGAAAGGAGATGAGGAATTTTCTTCTGATGGAACAATCCTTTTCGATAGCTCAATCAAAAATATACTCTCTGCCGAGGATGTCGTTGAGCTTACCAGTATGATTGTTTATCCTCTAATAGCAAAGGTAAATAGTGTCAGTGGTCAAACGTTACTAAGTAGTCAGAATAAAATGGAACACAAACAAAGGGCAACAGACCATTATGAAAATTGCTGTTAGCGGCAAAGGGGGTGTGGGCAAAACAACAGTTGCTGCCTTCCTGATAAGATCTTTGCAAATGAAGGGAAAATTGGTCCTGGCCATTGATGCCGATCCTGACGCAAATCTTGCCCAGGCCCTGGGTGCAAAAAACGCCTCTGAGATAACGCCTATCTCTGAAATGAAATCCCTCATTGAGGAGAGGACCGAGACAAAGATTGGGACTATGGGAGCCTTATTCAAGATGAACCCCAGGGTAAGCGATTTACCAGAAAAACTCTCCATAAACATTGATGGTGTAAAGCTGATGGTTTTAGGAGGGGTAAAGGCAGCAGAAGGTGGCTGTATCTGCCCTCAAAGTATTCTTTTGAAGGTTCTTGTCACCCATTTAATCCTTGCCAGAAACGAGTTTGTGGTTTTGGATATGGAGGCCGGTCTGGAACACTTAGGCAGGGGAACAGCACAGGCTGTTGATAAGATGATCGTGGTTGTTGAACCAGGAAGCAGGAGCATAGAAACTGCTCGCCAGATAAAAAGATTGTCTGATGGGTTGGGAATCAAAAATCTACTAATCGTTGGAAACAAGATCAGGTCCGAAAAGGATAAAGATTTTTTGCTTAAAAATATGGACAACTTTAACTTCCTCGGTTTCCTGCCCTTCAGTGAAAATATTATTGAGGCGGATTTAGATGGCAGACCACCTTATGAGAAGGATCCTGAAGGCCTGAAAATTGTTTCTCAAATGATGCAGGGATATTTTGAATGAAAATTGAATCTTTAGGATACCTTAGAGAGGATCTTATAGTGGAAAAAAGGGTTCACAATTTTAATGCAGGCCCCGCAGCACTCCCACTGCCGGTTTTAAAAGAAGTACAGGAGCACCTTCTCAATTTCCAGGGATCGGGCATGTCAATAACTGAAATAAGTCATCGCTCAAGTTTATTCGAGGAGGTTATCAATGATGTAATTGACAGGACAAGACGATTGTTAAAACTTAACGATGATTACCATGTACTCTTTATTCAAGGAAGCGCAAGCCTGCAATTCTGTATGATCCCCATGGACCTTGCCCTTCCTGGTAGACCAGTGAGCTACATAAATACTGGCGTCTGGTCCACAAAGGCCATTAAAGAGGCCCAGATCCAGGGAAAGGATGTTAGGGTCATTGCCACATCAGAGGATAAGGATTTTTCCTATATCCCCAATGATTACACAGTGGACAAGCAGGCATCTTATCTCCATTTTGCCTCTAACAACACCATAAAGGGGACCCAGTGGCAAAGATTTCCTGATGGGGAGGGTGTTCCCCTGATCTCAGATATGTCTTCTGATTTCATGAGCCGTCCTATTGATGTAAGACCATTTGGACTGATATATGCAGGTGCCCAGAAAAATCTCGGCCCACCAGGGGTAGCCATGGTAATAATCAGGGAGGATATGCTGGAAAGGGTTCCGGATAATTTGCCAACCATGCTCAAGTACACAACCTTCAGAGATAATAAATCCCTCTTTAATACACCCCCAACATTCAACATTTATGTCATGGGTCTGGTGCTCAGGTGGCTGGAGAAAACAATAGGGGGATTGAAAGAGATGGAGAAGATAAATAAGGAAAAGGCTTCCTTGATCTATGAAGTGATGGATAATAGTGAGATCTATCAGGGTATAGCAGATGTCAAAAGTCGCTCCATGATGAATGTTACCTTCCGCTTGAATGACGAAGAATTGGAAAAAAGGTTTATTGCTGAGGCCAGAGAAAATGGGCTAATCGGCCTTAAAGGGCACCGGTCTTCAGGTGGCTGTCGAGCCTCTCTATACAATGCTGTCACAATAGAGAGTGTAAAAAGTCTGGCTACATTTATGAGAGAATTCGAGGAAAGATCGTAACTATTCAGCCACTAAGACACCAAGGCACTAAGATTAGAGAATTATTCTTCACATGCCCTTGTTAATGAGCGGTACATTGACTGTTTTTATTGCAATGCGTTGTTCCTTTTCAGATAAGGGTTCAAAAGTCATACCCGCCTGCTTCCGAGTTTCGGAATTCTGAAACTCGCCTGAGCGAGAGCGATAGCGGACAGGTCTTTCCTTTGTGTCTTGGTGGCTACCTGATCAGTTACGAAAAATTTATCTAATAAAGAAGATGATGAAAAGAAAGAAGATAGCAGAGTTAATTGAGTCAGGTGATTTTGGATCAGAAGTGACTATTATGGGATGGGTAAGGAGTAGAAGAGACTCAAAAGGAGGATTCTCTTTTCTTGAGATAAATGATGGCTCTACCATAAAGAATATCCAGGTATTGGCTGAAGGCAAATTGGCTAATTACACCCAAGAGATCTTAAAATTGACAACTGGCTGCTCGGTTATTGTTAAAGGGATCCTGGTTGAATCACCTGGCAAGGGGCAAAAGGTTGAAGTCCAGGCCACAGAAGTAAATTTGGTTGGCTGGGCTGATCCCGAGACATACCCATTACAAAAAAAGAGGCATTCCTTTGAACATCTTAGAACAATAGCCCATTTAAGGCCAAGGACAAATACCTTCGGGGCAGTGGCCAGGATCAGGAATGCTATGAGCTATGCCATCCACACCTTTTTTCAGGACAGAGGCTTTATATATCTTCATTCCCCGATCATTACCGGCAGCAACTGTGAGGGTGCCGGTGATATGTTCAACGTAACTACCCTTGATCTCCAGAGAGTTCCAAATAAGGATGGTAAGGTCGATTTCAGGGAAGATTTTTTTGGCAAACCAGCCAATCTGACAGTCAGCGGGCAGTTAGAGGCAGAGGTCTACGCCCTTGCCCTGGGTAACGTATACACCTTTGGTCCAACCTTTAGGGCAGAGAATTCAAACACCTCCAGACACTTAGCAGAGTTCTGGATGATAGAGCCTGAGATGGCATTTTGCGATCTCGAGGAAAACATAGACCTGGCCGAGGAATTCATTAAAAGTATCCTTGCCTGTATCTTAAAGAAATGTAAGGATGATATGGATTTCCTTAATCGTTTTGTTGATAAAGATCTTATATCTACAATAGATGCCATTATTAACAACTACTTTGAGCACCTTACCTATACAGAGGCCATAGAGATACTATCTAAGGTCAGGGAAGGGTTTGAATTTCCTGTAGAGTGGGGAAAGGACATCCAGTCAGAACACGAACGGTATCTGTGTGAGGTTGTATTCAAGAGGCCAGTGGCGGTAACTGATTATCCAAAAGAGATAAAACCCTTTTACATGAAGGTAAACAAAGATGGCAGGACAGTAAAGGCCATGGATATTCTTCTCCCGGGGATTGGCGAGATTATTGGAGGCAGTCAGAGGGAAGATGATTATGAAACCTTGCTAAGCAGGATAAAGGAGACGAGCCTGGACCCTGCTGATTACTGGTGGTACCTGGACCTCAGAAGGTATGGTACCGTTGTCCACTCCGGTTTTGGTCTTGGCTTTGAGCGCCTTATCCAGTTTACAACCGGGCTTGCCAATATCAGGGATGTGATCCCCTTTCCTAGAACACCTATGAATCTTGAGTTTTAAGCGCCGGTTACTTGTTACTCATTACCGGTTTTGAACAGGAAACGAGGGACAAAAACGAGCAGCGAGCAACCAGCAACAAGAAACGAGGGCCATGGACTTACCCCTTCAACCACCAAGGATCTACACGGTTAGTGTCCTGACTGCCGAGATAAAATCATTGCTTGAGGAAGAGTTTGATCTTGTTTGGGTAGAGGGGGAAATTTCAAACTTCGCCTGTCCTTCCTCCGGACATTATTACATGAGCCTTAAGGACGAAAATGCCCAGATCAGGGCAGTTATGTTCAAGATGCAGACACATTATCTCAAATTTATACCGGAAGATGGGATGAAGGTACTTGCCAGAGGCAGAATAGGTGTATATGAGCCCAGGGGAGAATACCAGATTATTCTTGACTACTTAGAGCCTCTGGGTGTGGGTGCACTTGCTGCTGCATTTGAACAGGTTAAAAAGAAACTATCCCGTGAAGGATTGTTTGATGAGGAGAAGAAAAGACCTATGCCCTTTCTGACAAAAAGGATTGCTGTAATCACATCGCCTACAGGGGCAGCAATAAGAGACTTTCTAAGGATTTCCCATCGAAGAATGCCCAACCTGGATGTTACAATAGTCCCGGTTAGGGTCCAAGGGGATGCGGCAGCGGGTGATATTGTAGAGGCCCTTGACCTGATAAACAAGGAGTTAGATGTTGATGTTATTGTCTTGACAAGGGGTGGCGGTTCATTGGAAGACCTGTGGGCATTTAATCAGGAAGAGGTAGCATATGCTATAAGGCGCTCACTAATTCCTGTTGTCTCAGCAGTCGGTCACGAGGTGGACCTCACCATCTCTGATCTGGCAGCAGATCTCAGGGCACCCACCCCATCAGGTGCCGCTGAGCTGGTTATCCGGGAGAAAGAAACCCTTGAGAGAGATCTTAGAAGCCTCTCATCCAGGCTTGAGATAGCTCTACATGGCATTATGGATAGAACCAGTAATATGGTAAAGTACCTCTCTTCTCGGATAAGGGATCCAAGACGGGATCTTGCCGATACCTGGCTCAGGCTTGACGAAATATACAACCGCCTCCTTAGGACAGGAAAAATCTGCATTAATGATAATCTAAAACGACTCAAGGCGGTCAATGATACACTCATATTGAATAGCCCCTCACATAATATAACTATTCTATCTCAGGAGTTGGCCTTTCATAACCGTTCTCTTGCCCAGGCCCTCACTCTATATCTAGATAGAAAAAAGGGGGATATTCGCTCCATGAGGGATAGGCTGGATTCATTAAGCCCGCTCTCTATATTAAAAAGAGGTTATAGTATCACGAGAAAATTACCTGATATGAATATTGTTAAGGATTATAAGCAGGTAAAAACTGGTGATGAGGTCAACATCTTCCTTGCCAGGGGTAATATCGACTGCCTGGTAGAAAAGACTGAGCAGGGAAAGTGAATGGCATTTGAGCTTTGGACTTTGTCATTATGAATATCCGCTACTACCCTAAAAACTTTTTATTAAGGTCTATATCAATGAGAAGAAGAACCTCTTTACTTATAGCATTGTTGCTTTTCTTCCTCCTGTCACCTGTTGAGGCATCCTCTTTATCCGGACCTGATGTTACGGTAACACCATCCAAGATCGGGCAGGGTGAAATAGGCCTTTTATCCATAAAGGAGAAGGGAGCTAAACCTGAGGTAACCTGGATGGAGAGAAAGATTACCCTGGTCTCCGATAAGAAAAATAAGATTTGGTTGGGCCTTATTGGGTCAGATTTGACTACCAGGCCAGGAATGTATAAACTTAAGATCAGCCGTACCAATGACAAGAATCCACTTTCAATAATCATCAGTGTACTTTCAAGGGATTATGGTATCAGGCGTTTGACACTCCCAAAAGAAATGGTTGAGCTTGATGCATATACCCTAAAAAGGGCAATAGAGGAATCCAGGAAGGTGAGGGAGCTTTTTTTCAGGCCCGCCGGCTATTCACTCTGGAGGGGAAAGTGGATAAGGCCGGTACCAGGCACGGTTGTAAGCCACTTCGGAAGTAGGTGCATCATTAATGACATGGAAAGGTCACCACATTCAGGTGTTGATCTCAGGGCAGAGGAAGGTACACCGGTCAAGGCTACCAATAGTGGAAAAGTGGCCCTGGTGGCAAATCACTTCTTTAGCGGTCTGAGTGTCTTTATTGATCACGGGGGAGGTATTCAAAGTATGTATTTTCATCTCAGTCACGTTTCTGTGCATGTTGGTCAGTTGGTGGAAAAAGGAGCAACTATTGGGCTATCCGGTTCCTCGGGAAGGGTAACCGGACCTCATCTCCACTTTGGTATCAGGCTTAACGGGGGAAGGGTTAATCCTATAAACCTCGTTGAGATAAGCGGGAGATTTGAACGATAATGAAGGGAAAAAGATTTGAAGATGCGATGAGAGAACTGGAGGATATCGTAAAACGCCTGGAGAGTGGCGATCTACCCCTGGAAGAATCACTTAAGATCTTTGAGGAGGGGGTAGCTTTATCACGGTATTGTTTTAGTAAATTAGAAGAGGCAGAAAAAAGGGTTTCCATCCTGGTTAAAGACGAAAGCGGCATTAAAAGGGAGCCATTTGAGTATGAGGCGAGTGAAGGTGTCAAAAAGGATTGAAAAGTATCTTGGAGAAAGAAAAATCCTTGTGGACAAGGCACTGAAAGAATTCATGCCAGAACCATCCGGTCTGGCAGGTGATGTTATCAGGGCAATGAATTACACCCTCTTTGCCGGAGGAAAGAGGATCAGGCCAGTTCTATGTATAGCCGGTTCAGAGGCAGTCGGAGGATCTGCTGATGATGTTGTGCCTGTTGCCTGTGCAATCGAGCTCATTCATGCCTATTCCCTGATTCATGACGATCTTCCGGTTATGGATAATGATGACTTCAGAAGGGGCAAGCCCACAAACCATAAGGTATTCGGGGAGGCGGTAGCCCTTCTGGCCGGGGATAGTCTACTAACCCTGGCATTCAATCTAATGGCAAGCTATGGGTTAGATACAAAGGGTGAGAAAAAAGCGCTGCTGAGGGTTATTGACTTGATTGCCTCAGCCGCGGGCTACAAAGGTATGGTAGGTGGACAGGCGGTGGATATCAGCTACGAAGGTAAGGATCCGGATCCTATTGTGGTGGAGTATATCCATAGCCACAAAACGGGGGCCCTGTTAGCTGCCTCGGTTACAGCGGGAACAATTCTGGCAGGAGGTAGCGAGGAGGAGGTAGAATTTATTAACAGATATGGAAAACAAATAGGACTGGCCTTTCAGATTGCCGATGATATCTTAAATGTAGAAGGGGACAGGAATGTTATGGGTAAGGGGATAGGCAGTGATAAGGTGAAGGGAAAGATTACCTATCCGTCTGTCTTTGGAATCACTGAGTCAAAGAATATTCAAACGAGATTAATTGACCATGCAATAGAGTCTCTCAATAGATTCGATGAAAGGGCAGAACCATTAAGAGACCTGGCCCGATATATTATTAAGAGGAAGGGATAAGGAGAGTAGGCAGGAAGTAAGGAGTAGGCAGGAGGCAGCAGGAAGTAAGCAGCAGGAAGTAAGCAGTAGGCACTAAGCAGTAGGAAGGAAGGAGTAGGCAGGAGGCAGTAAGAAAGAAGGAGTAGGCAACAGGAAGTAGGCAGCAGGAAGTAAGCAGTAGGCAGGAAGCAGGAGGCAGGAAGCAATAGTATAAAATTGAGGAATTGAGGAATTGAGGAATAATAAATTCAGGCACTTAAAACTTTAGCTCACTTTAGGCACTTAAAAGATGGAACAGGGGAATAAAAAAACCAGATCAACAAAAAGCATCCTTGATCACATTAACAGCCCTGCGGATTTGAAGGGCTTAGAATTAGCCGATTTAGAGATACTGGCCAGTGAGATCCGGGGCCTCATTATAGAGACAGTCTCACGAAATGGAGGGCATTTAGCCCCAAGCCTTGGCGTAGTGGAGTTATCTATTGCACTCCACTATGTCTTTGATGCACCAAGGGATAAGATCATCTGGGATGTTGGCCACCAGGCATATGCCCATAAGATTATTACAGGCAGGAGGGACAAATTCCATACCCTAAGAAAATATAAGGGGATAAGCGGATTTCCCAGGAGAGAAGAAAGCCCTTACGATTCCTTTAGCACCGGCCATTCAGGAACCTCTATATCTGCCGGTCTGGGCATCACAACGGCCAGATCTATCAAGGGAGACAACGATAAGGTTATTGCAGTTATTGGCGATGGATCCATGACTGCCGGTATGGCCTTTGAGGCACTTAATCAGACAGGTGACACTGAGAGAGATCTGATTGTTGTCCTGAATGATAATGAGATGTCAATAGCTAAAAACGTTGGAGCCCTCTCCTCCTATATCAGCCGAAAGATATCAGAACCCCGGTTCGTTAATCTAAAAAGGAGTCTGGAGAATTTTTTTCGCTCTATACCAGGTGTGGGAGATAACATATATGCCCTGCTAAAGAAGAGTGAGGATTCCCTGGTCGGCCTCCTTACACCAGGTATGCTTTTTGAGGCCCTGAAGTTTAGATATATAGGCCCGATAAAGGGACATGATCTTAATCTCCTCATTAAGACATTTAAGGATGTGGCCCAATTAAAGGGCCCGGTTCTTGTGCATGTTATGACCACCAAAGGAAAGGGCTATGCACCTGCTGAGAAGAATCCTACCTATTTTCATGGTATTGGCTCCTTTGATATAAATACAGGTGCAATCAAGAAAAAATTAGCCAACGAGCCGCCATCTTATACGGAGGTGTTTGGCCGCACCATGGTTGAGCTTGGGGCCAAAGAGAGGAGACTATTTGCCATTACCGCAGCCATGCCTGAGGGGACAGGGCTTACCGAGTTTGCCAGGGTATATCCGGATCGCTTTATGGATGTGGGTATCGCTGAGCAGCACGCTGTAACCTTTGCCGCAGGTCTGGCTACAGAGGGCTTTAAGCCGGTGGTTGCCATCTACTCCACCTTCCTCCAGCGTTCCTTTGACCAGATAATCCATGACGTCTGTCTTCCTAATCTACCTGTTATCTTTGCCCTCGACAGGGGTGGCATAGTAGGTGATGATGGAGCAACACACCAGGGCACCTTTGACCTTTCTTACCTCAGGATCATCCCAAATATGACCGTAATGGCCCCAAAGGATGAAAATGAATTGAGACATATGCTATTCACTGCCCTTGCCTTTCATAGCCCGGTTGCCATTCGTTATCCGAGGGGGAATGGTGTTGGTATTCCAATAGACAAGGAATACAAGAAAATCTCCATAGGCGAGGCGGAGGTGTTGACTCAAGGAAAAAATCTTCTCATATTGGCCCTTGGCAGCAGGGTTCATCCCGCCCTTGAGGCTGCTATGGAGCTGGAAAAGGAAGGGTACTCAGTTGGTGTAGTCAACTGCCGATTTGTAAAGCCTTTGGACCCCCGTATATCTGAGATGGCTTCAGGCACTGGAAGGGTTTTGATAGTAGAAGAAAATGCGCTTCCTGGTGGATTTGGAAGTGCTATTCTGGAGTTCTTTTGCGATCAGGGATTATCAAATATAATAATAAAACGCCTTGGAATTCCGGATAAATTTATAGAACATGGCCCCCAGGACTTTTTAAGAGAAAGCTGTGGGATTGACAGAAAAGAGATCATAGCAGAGGCCAGAAAACTATGTAATTAGTGCCTGAACGAAAAGTCCGTTCAGGCACGATTTTGGATTTTTGATTGC
>CAZMUW010000010.1:0-6193 GCA_964569645.1 uncultured Desulfobacteraceae bacterium
CTATAATTTTAATGGGTTACATCAATATTTTATTAGTTGTTTTCGAGGTCTGTATGTACTCTTTTATGGCAATTTTTATTGGGTACCCGGCACGAAACGCTTTGATGTAAAAGTGCTGCAATACAGTCATCATATACAGATTTATCATAAACGAGAATTGCTTGCCCAGTTTGAATTACCTCCAGATGGGGTAAAGAATAAAAAGTTCTATCCCGAGGGATATCCCCCACCACCAAACCAGCCAAAGTATCGCAAAAAGCCAACAGCTCAGGAAGAGAAAAAACTAAGGGCTGTGGAAGAGGAAGTCGATGCCTATCTGGATTTTGCCCTTAAACCAATGGGCAGAGAAAAACACAGGTTTATTCGGGGGTTGTATGGGTTATATCAAAAAATTGCTTTGCCCTTGTTTATAAAAACCATCAAGCGGGCTTTAAAATATCGAATTACGGATATGGAAACTATTGAACGTATCGCCATATTGCTGATGAGAGAGGGAAATTATGAAATGCCATTTGTCCAAATCAATCAGGATTTTCAACAAAGAGAATCCTATTTAGAGGGGCGCTTTACCGATGAAGTGGATTTATCCATATATGACAGAATGATGGACGATGAGGAGGAGGATGAGGATGGATGAAGAACTCATAAAAATGCTCAAGTATATCCGTCTTTCGGGATTACTTGCAAATTGGGATCACTACCTTAAGATCGCTCAAAAAGGAAACTTCTCTCATGTTCGGCTGCTGAAATATGTTGTTGAAGAGGAATATAAAATCAAAAAGGAACATTCCAGGAAACTCAGAGTTAATCGTGCAAAAATTCCCGAAAAATTGGTTATGGAAACATTCCCTTTTGATAAACAACCAAAGATGAATAAAAAGAAGGTGCTTAGCATATATGATTCCTTTGACTATATGTCAAAAAATCAAAATATTATCTGGATAGGGCCAACAGGCACCGGAAAAACAGGTTTAGCTACGGCATTCCTCATACAGGCAATCGATAAAGGGTATAACGGACGATTCATTTTATTCCCTGAACTTATAGAGACGCTCTATAAAGCAGTCGCCGATCATTCTGATGCAAAACTGATCAAAACACTTGCCTCCTATGATTGCCTGCTTATTGATGAGCTGGGTTATGTAGAGATTGAGCCTGTCCAAGTGGGCCTATTTTTTAGCCTTATGAATAAAAGGCATAAGAAAAAAGCCACATTGATCACCTCGAACCTTGGCTTTGGGCAATGGGAATCATTTCTAAAGAATGATCATCTTACGGCAGCATTGGTCGATCGATTGACAGAGAACAGCCACGTGATCAATATGAAAAATTGTTTCAGTTTAAGGCCTAAACTCGATCAAACGTAAATCAAGCCGGTTTCGTGTCTCATTCAATTTTTTCCCCCTTGCTTCATACCTTTGAAGATATAAAGAATAGGGCTAATCTTGTCCGTGATATCGATCTAAAGGCAGTGTTAGAACGAACAGGATGTAGTAGAGATGGGTTTGATAAGGCTAAATGGCATACTTGCCGAGGGGTAATCTCCGTGACAGGCCAAAAATTTATGAATTGGACTCAGGGAAGCGGTGGCGGTGGCGCTATTGATCTCGTTATGCACTTAAAAAAATGTGATTTTAAAACAGCCGTCCTTTGGCTCTCAGAATATCTTTCCATCTCCGGTATTCAAACACTACCTGGGGAAAAACCCTTTTCAAAACGTATTTTCACATTACCAAAAAGGGATGATAATAAATTGTCCAAGGTGAAAAAGTATCTCATCCATGATCGTTGCATTCTTCCAAAATTGATCAATTCTCTTATTCACTCCGGGAAAATCTATGCTGATAAAAGAGGCAATGCGGTTTTTTTACTCCTTGGAAAAGGAAAAAGCGTGGTGGGGGCCGAACTGCGGGGAATAACGAATAAAAGGTGGCACGGTATGGCCCCTGGCTCAAGAAAAGAGCAGGGATATTTTTATGTTAAAAGTCCAAATATCAAGAAAATGGTGATTTGCGAATCTGCCATTGATGCCATTTCCTTTTTCGCTCTTCACTCAGACTGTCTGGTACTGTCAACATCAGGGGTAAATCCGAACCCTGCATGGTTGCCAAAGCTGATTAATAAAGGCTTTGATATATATTGCGGATTTGATTCCGATAAAACAGGAGATACCTTTGCCAATAAAATGATCAATCTCTATCCAACGCTAAAAAGACTACGACCTCCTAAACAGGATTGGAACGAGGTCCTTAAATCAAAGCTAACCATATCTTAATTTACCTTCTTAAAATCATCACCCAATCATCTAATCCATCCCTTTAATTTATCACTTCTTTCTTTTTACTACTTGGAAAAGAAAAAACTATGCAAATTTTGTGGGTATCACTGTGGACAAATGGCTCACTTTATCTCAGCACATGTGGGTCAATTTATCTTAGCGCTATAGGTGTAACGGCATTGTCTTTATTAGGAGGCATGTGTGGCATTAGATTGGGCGTGGGTATGGCATTGTGAAAGACTATTGTGGTGATTGGGTGTAGGGTTGGCATGATGGGATGTTATTATCCTTATTGGGTGCGGGTGTGGCATGGATATGGAATTTCTTAGTCTTGCTGCCCGGGCTTTTAATCTGGTGCCTCATAAACACTCATTCTTAATAATTCTATTTCAGGCGCCCGGAGAAATTATTTTGCGTTTTTGAGATTATTGATGTATCTTAAAATCGATGTATAAATAGGTTTATTAAGATAGGAAGTCAGATTGATTGGTTTAAAATCACTTTTCGCACTATGCGTGAAAAAAAGGGCCTATGGCCTTTGAGGTAATGGAGTCTCTTATACGGAGATCACGCGCCGGGATTTCATAAAAAGTTCTCTAATCATGGGTGGCTCGCTGCTTCTCTCTCCTGTCTCTCTTCACGCCGAACAAAAAAAGGGAGAGCGATGGCATCCGGCCTATGAGAAATTGGTGAGTGAGGGTAAATTGGCTCAGAGGGTCGAGCAAGCCTACGCCATCTTTGAGGAGTGTGAGCTCTGTCCCCGGCAGTGTGGAGTGAATCGGCAAAAGGGCGAAAGAGGTTTCTGCCGGGCCCCAGCCAGAGTCGTGATTTTCAGCGCTCAACCCCATTTTGGCGAAGAGATATCGTTGGTGGGTCAACATGGGTCTGGCACCATCTTCTTCTCCAACTGCAATCTCCGCTGTGTCTTCTGCCAGAACTGGCCCATCTCCCATGAGGGAAAAGGAAAGGAGCTTCAAGATGAAGACCTGGCGGAAATGATGATCTCTCTCCAGAATATCGGCTGCCATAACATCAACGTTGTCACCCCCACCCACGTCATGCCCAACATCCTCAATGCCATGCGGATTGCCTTGAAGAAAGGGCTGCGTCTTCCCTTGGTCTACAATACCAGCGGTTACGAGCGCTTAGAGATATTGAAGATATTAGACGGCATCGTGGATATCTATATGCCAGATATGAAATATATGGATGCTGACCAGGCGGCGAAATATTCAGCCGGGGCTTCAGACTATCCTGAAATGACGAAGAAGGCGATCATCGAAATGAACCGCCAGGTCGGAGAACTCCTGATCGATAAGCGAGGAGTTGCCCTTAGCGGAGTGATCATCCGGCACTTAGTCATGCCCAACCGGGTGGCAGGGACAGAGAAATTCGTCAGGTGGGTGGCTGAGACCCTCCCTAAATCCACCTACGTGAACATCATGCCTCAATACCGTGTGGATTACAAAGCCTTCGACTATCCAGAAATCGCCCGTGGGATCACTGTGCAGGAATTCCTGGAGGCAATGGACTGGGCTGAAAAATATGGCTTGACCAACCTTGACCCTAAGTCTGTGGCGGTCAGGAACTTTTACTACAAACGGCGATCACCTTGAATTCCTCATAAGGCTTACTCCTCTTCTATAGAATGTCTCCCTATTGTCCCATTGTCAGCATTTTTGAGGCTTATGCACTCATGACCAAATGCCGGGTATAGGCTTTCCACAATACCCGCACTTCCCTCCCTTCAGATGCATCTCTCCAATCATGTATCCTGTCCGTTGGATTACCATCTTCTTGCACTTGGGGCAGAAGGTGTTCCAGGCCTCGTGGCCCGGTACCTTTCCGATATAGACGTATTTAAGGCCAGAAGACAAGGCCAACGCCCGGGCTTTCTCCAACGTCGAAACCGGCGTTGAAGGGAGCTTCTTGAGCTTGTGCAAAGGATAAAACCGAGAGAAATGGACCGGAGTGTCCGCGCCCAATTCGCTCTTCACCCAGAGGCACATTTCTCTTACCACCGACATATCATCATTCTTTGTGGGAATCATGAGGCTTGTGATCTCCAGGTGGATTTTCTCCTGCTTCAGCGTCTTCAAGGTCTCGAGCACTGGGACCAGTTCCCCGCTTGACAATTCACGATAAAATGTCTCCGTAAACCCCTTCAGATCAATATTGGCCGCGTCTAACACCTTGCACAGGTTTCGGAGTGGGCCCCGATTGATGAAGCCATTGGAATGGATGACATTCAGGAGGCCCATCTTCTTTGCACAGTGGCAAATGTCTAACATGTATTCATAAAAGATGGTAGGTTCCGCGTAGGTGTAGGCAATAGAATGGGCCCCCATCTCTTTGGCCTTCTTCACCACAACCTCTGGTGGAATCTCGTAGCTGTATACCTCCTCCGGGTAGGCCTGGGAGATTTCCCAATTCTCGCAAAACTTACACTGGAAATTGCATCCCGCCGTTGATAGTGTTAAAGAAGTGGTGGCAGGAAGGACATGGAAAAAGGATTCCTTCTCGATCGGGTCTAAATGAATGATACAGGGATTCCCGTAGACAAGGCTGTAATATTTCCCTCCCCGATTCTCACGCACTCTGCAAAAACCCCTTTCCCCCCTGGGAACACGGCACCGCCTGGGGCACAGTTCACACTGGATCTCTCCTCTATCCAGGGAAGTGAAATATGGGGAGAGCTTTGTCTTAATGAGGCCTTTTTTGGCCATTTGTGCCCGCAAGGTTTCCGGAAAACTGAATAGGTGAGCAAAGCAAAGAGCACAGAAACTCGTCCCGCAAAGCCTCAAGAACTCCCTTTTCGTCAGCTAGGGCTCAGGGATGCCCTTACCCTTCCTACTGCTTACCATGTCGAATAAGAGGGAATGATTTTTAAGGGGTTCACTCATGTGATCTATTCATTTTTTACAGGAGTGATTTTCTCCCTTCACGAAGATTTGCACCTCACCCCTATCTCCGCTTTAAAAAAGAAAGGGCAGGTTACCTTTGTCAACGAAAGCAGCTAGTTTTCAGAGGCAAGCTTCCCCCCGGTAGCCCAGTTATGTTTGGGGTTATCCTTCATGATAATATGAAGTGCCTCTGCAGGGGTACCGATTTTCACGAATGCGGAAGTTATACCCTCCACAAGCTGCTTCTTTTGCTCAACATTGCGTCCTTCCCACATTTCAATGATAACTACTGGCATGATATCCTCCCTACTTTGATTATCAGTTATAGAACCCAAGTTCCCAATCTTACCTGATGGAATTTCCTTTGTAAAAATTCCTATTCCTTATTCTTTAAAAATTGATCCATCCATTCTTCAAAGGACAGGTGCTCGCCTGTACTCATATCATAACAAGGTTCAAGAGACCTATCATTCCCTTCATTCCTCTTCTCTTCGGCATATTTTTCAAGAAATTCTCTCAGCTCATTTTTGGAAAGCCCATATTCCTGGGCAAGCCTCTTTGTCCCGGTGGCATTCCTGTACTCAGCAGACATTTGCCATAGGGCCTTAAGCCGGAGGTCCTGGATTTCTTCCTCAGACAACCCAAGGGATGCTGCCAGAAGAGCCGCTCTCACGAAATGCCCGCACTCAATTTCAACCCTTAGTTCTTCCTTTCCTGTCTTTTCGCTCACGGGTACAAGAGGTTCATTATAAAGGTTGGTCGCCAGCAGTTACATCATCTCGCTGCCATATCCACCTGCGTTAGAAGGCATTGGTGGAATTTGTTTTTCCTCTTTTAGTTTTTCAGCTACCAGAGCCTCGGTAGTTAACATAAGGGCAGCGACCGAAGCCGCATTCTGAAGGGCAAACCTTGGGATAGATATTGAATGATTCTATTCAATCTTGGGCCTCGGATAAAGCCCGCTTCGCTCAACAATCTCCGGTACCTTCTCTTCCCATTCTATGGCCATAAT
>CAZMUW010000010.1:6293-15058 GCA_964569645.1 uncultured Desulfobacteraceae bacterium
GCCCGCTTCGCTCAACAATCTCCGGTACCTTCTCTTCCCATTCTATGGCCATAATGTGAAATCCCCTTATTCCCTCCACCTCTTTGAGCCGTTGAATAGACTCTACACAGATATTGATTCCCTCTTCAGGCTGCTTTTCCTTGGGGACCCCGCTCATTCGGTTCACCACTTCGTCAGGGACATCCATGCCGGGAACACGGTTTTTCATATACTTTGCCATGCCCGCTGATTTGAAAGGTGTTACCCCGGCCAGGATGTAAACCTTCTCGTGGAGACCCCGGTCTCGAGCCTGCTCCATCCAGAGTTCGAATCTCTCCAGGTTGTAGATACACTGGGTCTGGATAAATTCAACGCCGGCTGCAATCTTTTTGGCAAGACGGGGAACCCGGATTTCAAAAGGATCTGCAAAAGGGTTGGCCGCCGCACCAACAAACATCTTGGGTGGCTGCTCGATATCATCTCCCCCTAAGAATTTTCCTTCGTCTCTCATGTACCTTACCGTCTGTATCAACTGGATGGAGTCCAGATCAAAGACATTCTGGCCCTGGGGATTATCGCCGAATTGTTGGTGATCTCCGGAAAGACAAAGAATATTATGGATATCGAAGGAAGCAGCTCCCAGGATATCGCTTTGTAAGGCAATTCTGTTTCTGTCCCTGGTGACCATTTGAAGAATGGGCTCCATGCCCATCAGCTTGAGGCGAATGCAGGCAGCCAGACTGCAAAGGCGCGTTACCGAAGTCTGATTGTCGGTTATATTGATGGCGTCCACATAATCCTTGATCATTTCTGCCTTTTTGGTGATTACTTCTCCTTTGCTTCCGCGGGGGGGACCACACTCTGATGTGACCGCCAAATGACCTGCCGCGAGTATCTTTTCCAGTCTGCTCGGTGTCTTTGTGCTCATGCTTGTAAATCCTCCCTGACCAGTTTTCTTGGTCCACCTGCCCGTTCCGTAGACCAGTCTTTGATAGGGATAATCTCCTCGTAGTCTTCCAGCCTGCCCAGTTCTTTGAGCCGGTCAATGATGAGCTGCCAGGCACAATCAAGCTCTTTGTTTATTTCGCACTTTCCCTTTGTGGAGCCACCACAAGGGCCATTAAGAATCCTCTTGGCACACCGTGAAACAGGACAGATTCCAGCCGTTTTTCCCAGGATACATTGACCACATCCCTGACAGCGTTCGGCCCAAACACCCCTCTCCTCGGTCACACCCATGAAACAGGTATTAACACCCGGAAAAACAGGCGTTTGGAAGTATTTTTCGGCCATGAATTGCACACCAACCCCACAGGCCAGAGAAATCACGGCATCATATTGATCGATGATATTTCTTATCTCTTCCAGGTATTCATGGTCGCACTGGCGCTCCAGGGTGACCTCTTTGACCTCCAGCTCTTTTCCTTCTTTCATGAATGCCATCTTAAGGGCTGAGGCCAGGATTTCCACCTCCTTTTTGCCACCGGCATAGCAGACCGTAACGCACTCGTTGCATCCGACAATAAGGATCTTCTTGCAATCTCGTATAAATCCTATAATTTCATCAATGGGTTTTCTTTCTGCTACGATCATGATTCAGGGCCTTTCATGTTTAAGTGCCTAAAGTTTAAAGTGCCTAAAGTGCCTAAAGTTAGGAAATCCTCAATTTATTTGAATTTGTTATGTTTATCTATAACTTTCATGGTCTCGTAAAAAGTTCCATTTCCCCTCCCCTGGTGGGAGGGGATTAAGGGGAGGGGGATGTAAGTATCTGAAATGCTGCCTTATTCACCCTCACCCCAACCCTCTCCCATCGAGGGAGAGGGGGTTTTTCGACTTTTTACGAAGCCATCAACTTTAAATACTTATAATTTTAAGCACATTAGGCACTTTCCTTAATAGGATTTGGCCCCAGGGCTTTGATCTTCTCATGCATCTCTTTAGCCACCTGTGCAAATCGAGGACCGTCTGAGGCTGCTATATTATACATTTCTAATCTTTCTCCCTCGATACCAATCTCATCCAGTAGCTTTTTTGTATATTCTACCCTTTTTTTGGCCCTTAAATTGCCTGTGAGGTAGTGACACTCGCCTTCAAGACACCCTACAACATACACCCCGTCAGCACCCTTTTGAAAGGCTTCCATCATATAGATCACATCTACCTTACCGGTACAGGGTAGCCGTATAATCCTGATACTATCAGGATAGGTTAAGCGCATGGTACCTGCCAGGTCCGCTGCTTCGTAGCCTCAGTAAATACAACAAAAGGCGACAATAATCGGTTTAAATTCTTTCATCTGCTACCGTGCCTCCATCAGTGCATAAATCTGGGCCAGTATCTGGATATCCTCGAAATGTGAGAGGTTGATGGCCTTGGCCGGACATTCCGCAGCACACACACCGCATCCCTGACATTTGGAGATGTCAATCTCTGAGACCCCATCCTCGTTGATAAAGGGTACCTCGTATGGGCATGCCCTGACGCAAATGAGGCAGGCGGCACAGAGCTCCGGATCGACTCTGGCTACAACACCTCCCACCTCTATGGAATCCTGGCAAAGCAGGCGACAGGCCCTTGCAGAGGAAGCCAGGGCCTGAGAAATACTCTCATCAATCCTCTTGGGGGAATGTGCCATGCCGCAAATAAAGATACCATCAGATTGTGTGTCAACGGGCCGCAGCTTCACATGGGCCTCTAGAAAGAAACCTTCGCTCGTCAGGGGGACCTTGAGTATACTTGCAAGCTCCCCTGTGTCTCCTGCAACAACCCCTGTGCTCAAGATTAACTGATCAGGATTGATTGTTATTTCTCTGCCCAAAGTAAGGTCTCTAAAAATAACGAGAATTCTTCCCTCTACCTGTTCTACTCTTGGCTCTTCATCCTCTTGATATCGCAAGAAGTGAATCCCCATTTCTCTTGCCTTTCGATAAAAATCCTCGGCGAAGCCGTAGGTCCTGATATCTCTGTGAAGTATGAAGACATTAACATCCGGATTAATCTCTTTTATCGAGATAGCATTTTTTATGGCCTGCTGACAGCAGACGCGGCTACAGTTAGGATTAGCATCATTTCTAGAACCCACGCACTGGATCATAGCCACGTTTTTCCATCCCTTGATCCCCTTCTCCTCTCTTAATATTATATCTTCTAATTCTACCTGGGTTTTAACTGAGCCATGTTCTCCATACAGATATTCATCGGGCCTGTATTCAGTAGCGCCTGTAGCTATAATGAGTGCTCCATGATTCACTTCCCTGGAATACATGGAGGGTCCCACAACCAGTGCTGTCTTAAAATTGCCCTTGGTACCGGAAAAATCTGCCACAATAGTCTCTGATAGTACATCTATTTTTTCATTCTGATTAACCATCTCAATCAAATTAGCCAAGTAGTTCTGGACGTTATCGCCTTGTAAGGTCTTCTGTATTTTTCTCCCCATACCTCCCAGCTCCTTTTCTCTTTCAGCCAGAACCACTTCGAAGCCCTGTCCCGCTACATTTAATGCGGCCGTCATGCCGGCAATACCGCCGCCAAGGATCAGAGCCCTTTTTATTACAGGCAGTTTTGTTCTATAAAGAGGGGAAAGGTTTGCGGCGTTGGCTACGGCCATTCTAACCAGGTCTTTAGCCTTTTCAGTTGCACTCTCCTTATCGGATTGATGCACCCAGGAATCCTGGTCTCTGATATTTGCCATACTGAAAAGGTATGTATTTAGACCCGCTTCCCTGATAGTATCCTGGAACAGAGGCTCGTGTGTCCTTGTAGAGCAGGAAGCTACAACCACTCTGTTTAATTGGTATTCATGTATCCTCTCCTTTATCTTGACCTGAGTATCCTGGGAACAGGTAAACAGGCTCTCCTCAGCTACCACTACATTGGGTAATTTGGATGCATACCCGGTTACCTCTGGGACATTGACCACGCCCCCGATATTGATACCACAATGGCAGACGAAAACACCGATACGAGGCCCTTGCCCGGTAATGTCTATCTCCTCAGGGTATTCTTTCTCTTTGGTCAGGGCGTATCGTTCTCTTGACAAAAGACTCGATGCTGCGCCAGCCGCTCCACTTGCCTGCATCACCGTTTCAGGTATATCTTTTGGCCCTTGGAAGGCCCCGCACACAAAGACTCCCGCCTTTGTTGTCTGGACAGGCTCAAAGGAGTCTGTGCTGACAAAGTTGTAATGATTTAGCTCAACACCAATCCTTTGAGCCACATCGATGGATTCCTGCGGTATATCAAGGCCTACGGATAAGACAACCATATCAAATTCTTCCTGAACAATCCTTCCGGCCTCATCTGTATACCTGATCTTGAGGTTTCCTTCCTCTTCCCCTGGTAAGATAGTATTTATCCTCGTTTTTATAAACCTGACCCCCATCTCATCCCTGGCCCTATAAAAGAACTTCTCAAAATCTTTTCCATAGGTCCTAATATCGATGTAGAAAATAGCGGTGTCCAGCGAGGTAGCACTATGCTCTTTAGCCACCATGGACTGCTTTATGGCATAGGTACAACAGACACCAGAACAATAACCTTTATCTCCCACATGGATATTTCTTGAGCCAACGCACTGTATCCAGGCAATCTTTCGTGGCTCATTTTCATCAGATGGTCGCACAAGGTGGCCCTGATAGGGACCGGAGGCGCTTAAGATCCTCTCAAATTCGAGGCTGGTAACAACATTGGGGAATCGGCCATATTGATACGTATCATTAATTGCAGGGTTGTATGGTTGAAAACCAGATGCAAGGATGATAGCACCAACATCTATTGTTATCTCCCTCTCTTTCTGATCAAAATCAACAGCATCCGCTGGACAGAATTTCTCACAGGCCCGGCACTTTCCCTTCTCAAAATAGATGCAATGCTCCTTATCAATGAGATATTTCAAGGGAACAGCCTGGGGATAGCTGATATATGCTGCCTTCCGGTTTATTAACCCAGTATTGTATTCATCAGCTACCTTCCTGGGGCATTTTTCTCCACAGGTCCCGCAGGCAATGCATTTATCCACATCTACATACCTGGGATGCTGGATGAGCCTGACATGGAAGTTGCCCTCTTCACCTGTAATGCTCTCTATCTCGGAAAGGGTCATTATCTCAATATTCAGATGTCTGCCGCATTCCACGAGCTTCGGTGACATGATACACATGGAGCAATCATTTGTTGGAAATGTTTTATCCAGCTGTGCCATCCGGCCACCGATACTCGATGATTTTTCAACCAGATATACATAAAAGCCAGAATCTGCCAGGTCCAGGGCGGCCTGCATCCCACCGATACCACCACCTACAACCATGACTGCCCCGGTCTTATCTTTTGCCATTTATCCCTCTATTGCCATCTACATCATTAACTCAAAGATATATTTCACCGCAAAGGCGCAGAGGACGCTGAGCTCAATTATTTTTTGCTTTCCGCTGAGAGGGCAGAAAGCGCCCTCCGCGGCTCTGCGGTGAACACCTACTTTTTATTACGATAAAAACTTAAGAAGAAGCCCTTGTTCAATAGTCAATTGTCAATAGTCAATCCTTGTATACATTTTTTATCGCCAGGTTCTTTAGCTCATAGAGCACCTCGGTGACTTTTACTCCCTGAGGGCATTGCTCCTGGCATTGATAGCAGGTAACACAATCCCAGAGCATATTTGAGCCAAAGGCCAGGTCCCTGATTCCCAATCCAGCGGCGTACATAATCTGATGAGGCAGCAACCCCAGGATCTCCTTGGGATTTTCGTAGTTGGCCACTACAGGGCATACATTGGTACAGGTCTGACAGCCAAAGCAGGCCGAGAAGGTGCTTGCCTGATCTGAGAGGAGTAAATTGCTCTGAAATTCCCTATCAGCAGGTGTCAGGGTTACGGTCTTATCCTGGTTTTTCATTAAATCGCAGTCAGTCGCGATAGCCTCCCTGGCCAGGGCCAATGGCCTGTTGTAGTCACTTTGCGCTATGCCCTCCCTCATCAAGCCCCGGTAAAAGGACAAGGGGGAGAGGAGGGAGAACTCAGGGTAGTCCTTTTCAAACATACGCTCTCTCATGGCAAACCACAAATCCTCCAGGTTTATACCTGCCGGACACACATCGGTGCACCTATGGCAATTGGTACACAGGTATATTCCATCCAGGATGAGCCTGAGTCCTTTTTGATCGTTCTGCTTTCCACAGACAACCCTCTTCAGTGATTGTATCTTCTCAGAGGGCAGTATGTTTACGTTGCCTATCTGCTCAAAGACTATCCCTACTGAGCAGCGATTTGTGCATTGCCCGCAGTGCATACATGCATCCAGCTCTAAGGCCTGTCTGGTTGCGATATTTGCAGGCCCTGAGAGCCTTTTATCCATTACGCTGTTGGTAAGGAGACTCAGGGGGCTGGTGATGATATGAAGGAATTTGGAGAAGGGAAGATATGCAAGGCCAATAAAGCATGCCAGGAAGTGTATATACCAGAGAAGTGTGGGTAAACCGGCTTTATCTAAGGATAAGGCAAGCCCTTTGGATACAAAGGCCACTGGATAACCCATAAATGCCCACTGGGGCCTGGAGTGGCACCCTGCACAGCTCATCTCATGGATGTCTCTGCCTGCTTCAAGTAGCTCGGTGTCAAAGGGGGCCTTGAGATCAGGGGCCATTGTGCCAAAATCCTTTACCCAGAAGGCAGTGAGGGCCTTAAAGTCCTCCTCTTCTTCTTCAAGGCCAGCATAATCCTCGGCCATCTGTCTGTAGACAGAGTAAGATCCTATCTTGGCACCCTCCAAGAGAATACCTGATACCATAATAATGGCTATCAGTGTGATGGCATAGATATCCATGGTATTTGTCTTGAGCCGTGGGGCCTTGAGGATAAATCTCCGGTAGGCTGCCATACACATGCCAATGATCACTAATGCCCCGAAGAGGTCCCGTAAAAAAATAAAGGGATTGATGGTGGCCGAATAGTTGGCGAATAGGCTTGAGGTAATGAATTCATCCAGGGCATGCATTAGAACCAGGAGCATGAAGCCACCATAGAGCAAGAGGTGAGCTGACCATCTGAAAGGATCTTCTCTGAGCACCTTTCTCTGGAGGACTATATCAAGAAAGGATACCTTGATCAGGGTCAGGATCTTCACACTGAAAATGGTGAAGATTATCCCTTTCAGTGCTGATGTAGCCCTTTTTGCTGTGGGTATGGTCTTTGAATCTACAGTGGTTTTCAGAGAGAACCATGTGAATGCCCTATAGAATAAGCCGATAAGGAATATTACTAAGGAGATATAGAGGTAGTATCGCATAGGCTCCTCATTCTTTCATGGTTTATTGTGTTTCTTGATTTTATCGGGTTTGCCTGCTCTGTTAAATCCCTCGCAGGGGTCCCGCAAAAGGGGATTTTAACAGGGTGAATGTTAAGACCCTATGAACTCAATAAACCCAATAAACGTTAGATATTTGCAGCATCTAAAATAGCTGGAAGCCGGTTTTCCCATCCCATTGTTACCAGTTGGACGCCCTGGCAGAGTTCTTTGAGGGAGCTGACCAATTCTGCTGCTATACTTATGCACTCAGTTACCCTATCAGGGGCCTTCCTAATCCGAGAGATAATCTCATCGGGCATAGGGGGCCCGGGAACATTGGTGGCGATATATCGGGCAACGCCAACTGATTTTAGAACAAAGACGGTAGCGATCACTGGAACCTCTAACCCTTTGGCCTGTTCCATAAAATACGTAAAAGCGGGTATATTAAAGACCGGAGGTGTTATAATGAATTGAGCACCTTCTTTCACCTTTCTTTGAGCGAGTTCCAGTTCTGCCTTCAGGGCCATCTCTTTTTTGGCTGGCTTTATAGAACAACCTGTAACAAATTCAGGAGAGCCCTTTAGTTCCATGCCCGCCATGTCTATACCATTTTGAAGCCCCTTTATAGCCCTCAGCAAAGTCAATTCATCAATGTCTGCGATCGTTTTTGCCTCAATATGATCTCCATAGATAATCTCTTCTCCAGGTATGACTAAGAGGTTTTTAATGCCAAGCATATAGGCTGATAAGATATCACCCTGAAGGGCAAGCCTGTTTCTGTCCCGGGAGCAGATCTGCATAATGGTTTCCATTCCGTGCTGCTGCATAAGGGCAGCGCCACCTAAGGCGCTCATCCTCATAACAGCTTGTGCCATCTCAGGCACAATCACACCATCAACCCTCCCCTTTATCCTTATCAGATGGGATTCCAAATCGGAGACATCTACGCCCTTTGGGGGGTGAAATTCGGCTAATACTACAAAATCTCCTGACAATAATTTTTTCTGAAAGCTCATAAGTTACATTACAGAAACTGTAAAGGCTTCACTTTTGGGTGTTCCTTTATCATTTTATCTTTAATCATGTCAAGGGAAATGAGAAAAAATAACCGTGATGAAGACTTCATAGATTAGCATGAAATTGACAGTCTTCTTCAATGGAAAAAAGGGGACAGTAAGTTTCTCACCGTAAAAGGAAAGGTGGCTGGAGTATAAATTGGAAGGTATAATATTGGAGATCTTGTCCAGGGGGATCTGTAATAGTCCCCCTGGATCTTTCTCTTTTAGAACAGACCCTGCACCTTGCCGGTCTTTGTATCTACGTCTACCCTTCTGAAGGCAGGATCCGAACATGTTCCTGGCATAAGACTGATTGCCCCGGCGCAGGGACACAGGAATTTGGCCCCGGAATAGATCAACACATCCCTGATAGGAATTGCCCATCCCTTGGGCACACCCTTTACAGCCGGGTCATGGGTGAGGCTCAGGTGGGTCTTTACCA
>CAZMUW010000011.1:0-14166 GCA_964569645.1 uncultured Desulfobacteraceae bacterium
AATTTAGAGCATATGCCCCTGGGAGGGGAAGGGTAGATGTGGGTAATAGTAAGCCTAAAGGGGTGGATGCTTGGACCCTCCCTCTATAGCGCAAAGATTTAAGGGATTAGTTAAAAAAACTTTAAAGGATAGACCTTGAAAATAGTTGCCTTTATACCTGCAAGGTATCACTCAAAACGTTTTAAGGGAAAGCCACTGGTCTTGATTGCGGGAAAACCTATGATTCAACATGTCTACCAGAGGTCCAAAGAGTGCCCGGAGCTGCATGAGATATATGTGGCGACCGATGATCTTAGGATTTATGAATGTGTTACCGAATTCGGAGGTCAGGCGATTATGACAAATGAAAGTCACCTGTCAGGAACAGACCGGATTGCTGAGGCGGCGGAAAAGATTAATCTTGCGGATCGAGACATAGTTGTCAACATACAGGGTGATCAACCTATTTTTCATCCATCAATACTATCTGACCTTATAAGGCCCCTTATGGAAGACCCAAGAATACCCATGTCTACCCTAATGTATAAAATCAAGGATGATCGAGAGTTAAATGATACCAATAACGTAAAGGTAGCTGTTGATAAAAATGGGTATGCATTATATTTTTCCCGTTTACCTATACCTTTTTGTCGGGATCAAGGATCAAGGACTGTGTATTATAAGCACTTAGGTTTTTATGCGTATTTTAAGGAATTTTTATTAACATTCACAAACCTTTCCCATGGCTTATTAGAGGGGGCTGAGAAACTTGAGCAATTACGGGCCTTAGAACATGATTTTAAGATAAAGGTAGTTGAGACCATATTTGACTCTGTTGACGTAAACACACCTGAGGATATAAAGATAGTTGAACAGAAACTCTCCCAATCAAGTTAAATGCCTAAAGTTTAACGGAACAAAAATGACCATCACATGCTTTAGGCCAGTTTTTATTGGTTTAAAAATGGGATTTCCTATACTGTGAACTTAGGGGATTCGCCCCAATTGGAGTATTGGCCCGCCCTGGCCTCCGGCTCCGCTTCCAGCCCGTAGGGCTTACAGGCCGGAGGGTAGAGCCTATGCCTCGGCCTCCGGCCCGTAGGGCCCTACGCCCCGGTGGGAGAGCGCGACTTGCCTGGCAGAGGCTATTGTCGCTGGAATATTTCAGCAGCTAAGTCTGTTGAATTCGTGCTTTCCAAGTCAGATCTGGGCCAGGGAGGAATGGAATAATGGGTGAAACTGTTATTTGTTAATCGTTACTTGTTATTCGAATAACTAATAACGAAACTGATGGCATAAATCAATCGCAATCAAAAGACTTGTGATTTTCCTACCTTTAGCGGGATAGAAATTCCGAGATATTAAATTGCCCCGGGCTATAAAACCCGGGGCTATCTATGTTGTCCGGAGATGCCGTTACTTAAAATATATTTTCCTCTTTTCTCCTAACTTCTCTTTCTAGGAAAAAACTTCTAATTAGTAAACGAGCATCCCAGATATTTATTTATTAGGCAACTATTATGCCAACTATTATTGAATATATTTATCATGAAATTACAATAGTTTATAAAAATCTTTATTCCTTTTAATCTATTTTGTGTTAATTTTAACACAACCATAAGTGAAAGTAAGACACAGTTCTTACCACAACATTAAAGCAATCACTATCGAGTTGACTCACTGATAATGAAATGCTAAAGGATAATCAAAGAAATTAATATTCCGAGATCGATGTAAGTTCTCAATAACGTTGGGGTAGATTATATTTTGTGACTAATCACTTCCTGCTTTCACAGGAATGACAGAAACTTACACTCAATCGTCATTCCCGCGGAGGCGGGAATCCATAGTTATTACCCGGACTTATTGAGAAGTTACAGATTGATTTGATAAGTAGCTAAAAAATCTCAAGATTTTTTAGGTAGATGTCTTGGACCTTTACTATTTTATGCGAGAGGCCATGAAAGAGGCCAAAAAGGGATGGCTGGGTGGGGAGGTTCCAGTAGGTGCGCTTTTAATAGGCCAATCAAAGGAGATTATAGCCAAAGACCATAATAGATGCATTTCACGTAATGATCCTACTGCCCATGCGGAAATACTGGTTATCAGGCAGGCAGCAAAGTTGCTTGAAAATTACCGATTGAATGGGATGACCATGGTTGTAACCATTGAGCCATGTCCAATGTGTATGGGTGCCATTATTAATGCCCGATTGGATATGCTCGGTTTTGGGGCCTTTGACCCAAAGGTCCGAGCTGCAGGATCAATCTACAATCTACCTGATGATGGAAGGCTCAATCACCGACTAAAAGTGATTCCTGCTATAATGGAAAAAGAATGCCGAGAACTTATGCAGGAATTTTTCCGAGAAAGGAGATGATATAAATTGGGCTGGGAGAGGTACCGAAGTGGTCGTAACGGGGTCGACTCGAAATCGATTTGTCTCGTTAATAGCGAGGCACGTGGGTTCGAATCCCACCCTCTCCTCCAAAAATTTGTATGTGTTTTTATTCATTCCGGATTCTAGAATTCAGAATTATAAAGACCCTAAAGAAGTAAGGTGAAGATGAGGAAGGTAAAATGTAATGAATAATTCTATATTTGATAATGTCTGGAAAAATTAAGACCTAAAACTATCAAAGGATGTCTTGAAAGTATTTTTTAAGAAAGGTAAAGTAGGTCTTTCCTCACCTACTATAAAAACGCCTGTAGAAATCAGGGAAGCGAGATGTATATCCTTGGGTAAGTCCTTAATAGAAACAGTTTTAAGGTGAAAAATGGCTGCCCATAATGGCGAATACGCAATAGACTCGTATTTAACATCTAATTGAGATATTAATGAGGAGAGATGTCCGAGTTGGCCTAAGGAGCGCGACTGGAAATCGTGTGTACCACCAAAAGTGGTACCGGGGGTTCGAATCCCCCTCTCTCCGCCACACATACCCCCAAAAAAAGAAATGGAGAAATGGAGTAATGGAACATACGAACCAAAAGCAATACTCCAGTACTCCAATACTCCAATAATAATTAATCATGTCTTACGAAGTTTTTGCCAGAAAATGGAGACCTCAACTATTTGAAGAGGTTATAGGTCAGGAGCACATAACACAGACACTTAAGAATGCCTTACTATCTGATCGATCTGCTCATGCCTATCTATTCAGCGGTGCAAGAGGTGTAGGTAAGACATCGGTTGCCCGAATCCTTGCCAAGGCCCTGAATTGCCGAAAAGGCCAGAGGGGAAATCCTTGCAACAAATGTACCTCATGCATTGAGATAACTAATGGTTCATCCGTGGATGCCCAGGAGATTGATGGTGCATCAAACAGGGGAATTGATGAGATAAGGAATCTTCGAGAAAATATCAGATATCTTCCTTCCAGTGGCACATACAGAATATATATTATAGATGAGGTTCACATGCTGACTCTGCCTGCATTTAATGCATTGCTAAAAACCCTGGAAGAACCGCCAGAACATGTCAAATTTATCTTCGCCACAACAGAAGCCCATAAGGTGCCTGTAACCATACTATCCCGATGTCAAAGATTCGATTTCAAAAGGATACCCATATTAAAGATAGAGGAACAGATTAATAGGATAATAAAAGAAGAAGGGATAAAGATAAGCGATATTGGTATTTCCATCATTGCAAGGGAGGCAGAAGGAAGTCTGCGGGATGCAGAAAGTCTTCTCGATCAGGTTGTCTCCTTTACCGGTCCAAATGTGGAGGATGACCAAATAACCGCTGTTCTGGGAATAATAGACAGGGATCTTATCTATAAGATATCGCAGGCTATAATTGATGGGGACAGCAAATCTTGCCTGGAGATAATCGATGAGATATATAATTATGGTTATGATATCAAGGATTTTTATCGAGAAGTAACGAATCAGTTTCGAAATTTAATCGTTTCCCTGATCCATCAAGACTCTTCTCACCTTATGGATTTACCTGATAATGAGCTGAAAGAAACAAAAAAGCAGGCAAAACAGGCAGGAATGGAAAGGCTCCTTCAATCACTTAACTTCCTTATTAATAGGGAAGTAGATCTTCGTTATACAAATAATCCCAGAATTGCGCTGGAAGCGATCTTACTTAAGCTTTCAGTATTAAGAGAATACCTTTCATTTGATGAGTTAATCAAAAAGATTGAAGATATAGAAAAACGACTCAATAAACCTATTTTAACAGACTATAATAAAAATCCAACTAAAAAAACCCTTTCAGATGATGGTAAGAGACGGAGTGAGTTTTTACCCAAAGATTTAAAAGAGAGCTCAGGGGAAGGCAGATTGCCTAACCCGGTAAGGGATATAATCGATATATTTGAAGGCAAGATAGTTGGTCAAGATTGAGATACAAAGAAAGTTAAAAGTGAGCTAAAGTCAAAAGCGAGCTAAAATTGAGATAATTTACCTACTTAACTTTAGGCACTTTTAACTTTAGTCACTTTAGTCACTTATAACTTTAGTCACTTTACATGAATCACTTTGTATATAAGAATGATGATCTATATTGTGAGGATGTATCTGTAGCATATATAGCTGAGCAGATTGGAACACCTTTCTATCTTTACTCCTATTCGACCATAAAAAGGCATTTTACGGTTTTTGAGGATGCTTTCACTGACTTAGAACACCTAACCTGCTTTTCCGTGAAATCCAATTCTAACCTTGCCATCCTAAGGCTTTTGGCCATAGAAGGGGGAGGGGCAGATATAGTCTCAGGCGGAGAGCTCTTTCGAGCTATAAGAGCAGGGATTACACCTGATAAAATTGTCTTCTCAGGCGTTGGAAAGACACCAAAAGACATGGAAATAGCGCTTAAATCAGATATTTTTATGTTCAATGTAGAGTCAGACCAGGAATTACAAGCCTTAGATAGAATAGCCAAAGACATCGGCTGTAAGGCAATGGTAGCCATACGCATAAATCCTGATGTAGCATCTAAAACACACCCATATATTGTTACCGGATTCGGTGAAAACAAATTTGGCATACAAATAAAGGACTCCCTGAATACCTATGCATTAGCAAAGCACTTGAAAAATATCGATGTAAAAGGTATATCCTGCCACATAGGTAGTCAACTTACAGAGATCAATCCATTTGTAGAGGCCTTACAAAAATTAAGAGAAATTTTAAAGGAATTAAAAAAGATGGGGCTTGATATTAAGTTCCTTAACCTTGGAGGCGGTCTTGGGATAACCTATAGTGATGAAAACCCACCTCACCCTCTTGAATATGCCAGGGCATTAAGGGAGACTATAGGAGAAAATATAGTTACCCTTATCCTCGAACCTGGCAGGGTTATCATTGGTAATGCCGGTATTCTGGTCACAAGGGTCCTTTATACCAAATCAACAGCAAATAAGAGGTTTATTATTGTGGATGCAGGGATGAATGATTTAATAAGGCCTGCCCTATATGATTCCTTTCATGCCGTGCAGCCAGTAAAAATGACCCACTCAGAGATGTTCACAGCTGATTTAGTAGGACCTATTTGTGAGACTGGAGACTTCCTGGCTAAAGACAGGAAGATGCCACCATTTGAACCAGGGGATTTAGTAGCTATAATGAGTGCAGGGGCCTATGGTTTTTCTATGGCCTCAAACTACAATTCTCGTCCCAGGCCGGCAGAGACAATGGTTAAGGGAAAACTCTTTTCTATAATTAGGTCAAGAGAGGCTTACGAAGATCTTATCAGTGGAGAGGTGATTCCCGAATTTCTTCAATAAAATAATGACTGCGAGTTCCGGAAAATGAGTAGTAGTAGAAATGGCCAGGCTGAAGAGGCTTATTGTTGGCCAAAAGTAAAAGGTGTTCTAAAAAGTCATAATTTAATAGTATAGGAAATCTCATTTTTAAACCAATAAAAACTGGCCCAAAGCATGTGATGGTCATTTTTATTCCTTTAACTTTAGGCACTTTTACCCGCCAGACTTACGGCGGGTTAAACTTTAGGCACTTAACTTGATCCAGTAGGAGAAAAATGATAAACGCTGTTGTGGCCGGTGCAGCCGGCAGGATGGGTGGAAGAATCATCCAGATGATTCAAAAAAGTGAAGAGATCAGATTATTGGGTGCCTTTGAAAAACCAGGTCATCCTGCGATTGGCAAGGATGTGGGGGAGGTTGTAGGTATTGGTAAGATAGGTATTGACCTTAAAGGGGATATAAGCGAGGTGATGAAAGATGCGGATGTATTGATTGATTTTACTACACCAGAAAGCACCTTACATAATATCAGGTTTATCGCAAAGACCGGTCAGGCAATGGTCATTGGAGCTACAGGTATTACTGGTGAAAAAGAAGAAGAGGTAAATCTACTTGCCCATAGAATCAGATGTGTTATGTCCCCCAATATGAGTGTGGGAGTTAATGTGTTATTTAAGGTAGTTGAAAATGTATCCAGGATTCTCGGTACTGACCATGATATGGAGATAGTGGAATCCCATCATAGGCTTAAAAAAGACGCCCCAAGCGGTACAGCAATGCATCTTGCTAAGATTCTGGCTGACTCAACCGGCAGAAACCTGGACACAGATGCTGTCTATGAAAGGAAAGGACCTATTGGAGTCAGGAGAGATGAGGAGATTGGTATTCAATCTATACGGGCTGGTGATATAGTTGGTGAGCATACTGTTATTTTTGCTGGGATAGGGGAAAGGATCGAGATTATTCACAGGGCACATAGCAGGGACAACTTTGCAAGGGGTGCACTCTTAGCAGCTACATGGGTTGTTAGACAACCAAATGGTCTCTATGATATGCAAGATGTATTAGGATTGAAGGAGAGAAAAGATTTTTGAACTAGCCGAAAGACTTAAAAAACTACCTCCATATCTATTCAAGGAGATTGATCAAAAAAAGAAAGAGATGGAGGCAAAGGGGATGGATATAATCGACCTTGGTATAGGTGACCCTGATCTCCCCACCCCACCTAAGATTATCGAGGCAATGATAAGGGCCGTCCAGGATCCGGCAAACCATCATTACCCCTCTTATTCAGGGATGGAGGATTTCAAGGCCGCCATAGCCGAATGGTACAAAGAGAGGTTCTCAGTCAGGCTTGATCCGGGAAGCGAGATAATAGCCTTGATAGGTGCAAAGGAGGGGGTAGGCCATATTCCCCTGGCATTTATTAATCCAGGTGACCTTGCCCTTATCCCTACCCCTGCTTATCCAGTGTATAATAGCGGTATCCTTTTTGCAGGTGGAAAGCCCTATTTTGTACCCCTGTTCAAAGAGAATGGTTTCTTGCCAGATCTTGCTTCTATACCGGATGAGGCCGCCAGGAAAGCCAAAATGATATGGCTAAATTATCCTAACAATCCTACAGCGGCTGTGGCTGATAGGGATTTTTTTGAAACGGTAATCGAGTTTGCACACAGGCATAAGGTAATGGTATGCCACGATCTTACCTATAGCGAAATCGCCTTTGATGGATATGAGCCTATGAGCATTCTTGAAATCGAAGGGGCTAGAGATACTTGTATAGAATTTCATTCCTTATCAAAGTCTTTTAACATGACCGGATGGCGGATCGGCTTTGCCGTGGGAAACAAGGAGGCCATAAGGGGATTAGGTTCAATAAAGAGTAATCTTGACTCCGGTCTTTTCCAGGCCATTCAAACAGCTGGTATTGAGGCCCTTAGGGCAAATCGGGAGAGCATCTTAGAGATGAAGAAAATCTATGCCAGGAGGAGAGATATTATGGTCAAGGGACTGAGGGGTTCCAGTTTCAAGGTAAATACCCCAAAGGCCACATTTTATCTTTGGGTTCCGATTCCTCCTTCCTATACATCAGCGGATCTGGCAACAAGGCTTTTAACCGAGGCAGGTGTGGTAGTAACACCAGGCAATGGATTTGGTTATCCTGGCGAAGGTTATATAAGGCTGGCGTTGACCCAGGACGAGAACCGCCTCTTAGAGGCAGCCGATAGGATACAAAGCATTGGGCTATAATCTTGGAGAATACCATAGCATATATAGGCATAGGGTCAAACTTGGGGGATAAGCCTTTAAACTGTAGGTATTCTATAGATAAAATAAACCAATTACAGGGATGTCACGTGACTGCCTGTTCGGCAATATTCAAAACAGAGCCGGAGGGTGTTACTGGACAAGACTGGTATGCAAACTGTGTTGCTCAGGTAACAGCTACTCAACACCCATCTCAACTAATAAAGGGCCTTTTATCAATAGAATCTGATATGGGCAGGATAAGGAAGAAAAAATGGGAGGCCAGAATAATTGACCTCGACATACTTCTGTTTGGTCAAGAGATAATAGAATCTAATAATCTGATAATCCCCCATCCTTTACTCCATAAAAGGCGGTTTGTGTTAGAGCCCCTGGCTCAATTGGCACCTGATCTCGTGCATCCCGTTTTTAGATTAACCATAAGCCAACTCTTGAATAAATTGCCAAAAGCGCTTTCTGTTGAGCTTTTGCATAACTTAGCATTTAATAATATGGCAGTAGTTTAGAACCTATGCAAAGATCCTGTTAAAGGCTTAAAGGAGGAAAGATGAAGTTTTTTATCGACACGGCAAACCTTGAAGAGATAAAAAAGGCCAATGAGCTTGGCCTGTTAGATGGTGTAACTACTAACCCTACACTCGTAGCAAAAGAGGGGAGAAATTTTGAGGAATTAATTAAGGAAATATGCAAAATAGTAGGTGGCCCGGTTAGTGCAGAGGTGATAAGTGTTGAAGCAGAGGGTATGGTTAAGGAGGCAAGGCAACTGGCAAAACTTGCCGATAATATAGTGGTGAAAATCCCTATGATTACCGAAGGGATTAAGGCCACAAAGATACTTTCAAAGGAAGATATCAATACCAATGTAACCTTGGTATTTTCACCCTTACAATCGCTGATAGCAGCCAAAGCAGGTGCTACCTTTGTCAGCCCATTTATCGGAAGACTGGATGATATAAGTAGCGTTGGTATGGGGATAGTGGAAGATACAGTAACCATATATGAAAACTATGGATTTGAAACAGAGGTTATTGTGGCAAGCATCCGCAACCCTGTCCATGTGTTGGATGCGGCCTTGATTGGTGCCCATATTGCCACAATTCCCTTTAAGGTACTCATCCAGTTAACCGAACACCCTCTCACAAAGATTGGATTAGATAGATTTTTAGCTGATTGGAAGAAGATAGGGTAAAAAAATGTCTCTCTTCAAATTGACGACCCTACTACGTAACTTATTCAATTTTACACAACATATTGTAATGTCGCCAAAGCCAGCCCGCCTGCCAAGCACGTCAGCCATCGGCAAGCCGAAGGCATGCCGGGCGGGCAGAGCGAGGCGGCCAGGGATAGATCGGCAACATTCAGAGACGAAATCCATAAATGACGTTGTAGGGTTGATCTTATCTGTTGCCATCATTATAGTACCTTTCTCCCTTTTTTCTTTCCGATATGCAGATGCTGATATATATCGATTCAGGGATAAAGATGGGGTTTGGCATTTCACCAACATTCGATCAGATCCACGGTATCGCCTCTATATAAAGGAAGGTGGATTAAAGGGAAAACAATATATCATAAACTATGATGCGATAATTCATGGGGCCGCAGAACAATTTGGTGTAGAGGCCCACCTAATAAAGGCCGTTATAATGGCGGAGTCGTCTTTTGATCCCAATGCAATCTCTAAAAGTGGAGCCCAGGGCCTGATGCAGTTGATGCCAGCTACTGCAGACGATATGAGGGTAAATAATCCCTTTGATCCGGAAGAAAATATCCTCGGCGGTACAAGATACCTCAGTTTACTTCTAAAACAGTTTAAACAGGATAAAAAATTAGCTATAGCTGCCTATAATGTTGGCGCTAAAATAGTGGCTAATCACGGTTCTGTCCCTCCCATACCTCAGACCAGACATTTCGTTGAGAAGGTTATGAAATACTACATGGAATTAAGAAAAAGGGGGGATTAAGGCCATTAAAACACATGGAATAGTGGCTCGCCCTGGCCTCCGGCTCGTAGAGCCTACGCCTCGGCCTCCGGCCTGTAGGGGCCTACGCCCCGGTGGGAGAGCGCGACTTGGCTGGAAAAGGACGTTATCGCCTTAATATCCTGTAAGCTAAGACTGTATAACTCAGGCCTTGAAAGTCAGCCTGCCCTGGCGCGAGTTGTCTGGAATACAATGATGTCGTTGCAATACTTGGAGAGCCGAAGTCATAAAATCCAGCCCTTGCAAGCCAGGTCCGGGCCAGGGGTCTGGGCCAGGGAATAATGGGTTGCCAACAAAAGAGCTGTGCAATGAGTTGTAGAAATTCCAATACGTTTAATTATGAACAAAAATCAAGGACAGATAAATAACATCCCAAATACTCTGAGTATCATGAGGCTGGTCTTTATTCCAGCAGTGATTATCTGCCTGTATTTCCCTGGAAGATTGGGGAGTTTCTTGGCCGCCCTATTTTTTGGACTTGCTGCTATAACAGATCTTCTGGACGGATTCTATGCCAGGAGATACAAAGTGGTTACTCCACTGGGTAAGTTACTTGATCCCTTAGCCGACAAATTATTGGTCTCGGCTGCCATGATCATGCTTTTGACCCTGAACAGGATCCCTACCTGGATTGTCATCTTGGTTATCGCAAGGGAAATGGCAGTAACAGGATTAAGGGGCATTGCTGTGATTGAGGGTAAGGTTATAGAGGCAAGTTCCCTCGGAAAATACAAAACCATATTTCAATCGGTAGCCCTCATATGCCTCTCTCTGCACTACCGGTATTTTAAGGTCGATTTCCATGCCGTTGGAATGACCTTTCTTTGGGGGGCTTTAATATTGGCTATTTGGTCTGGATGGTTATACTTTCGAATGGTCAAAAAGGTACTTTTCTAAAAAACCTGAATTTTTTTATTGACAAAAGATAAGTAATAGGTAAAATACAGGGAGGTGGAATAAAGGTAAGGGAGGTCTAGCTTCATAAGGAAGGCAATGGGACGCTACAGAACTTCAATTAATAATAGGATTGACTCGGTAAAATAAAATACGGGAAAGCGGGAATAGCTCAGCTGGTAGAGCATCACGTTGCCAACGTGACGGTCGCCGGTTCAAGTCCGGTTTCCCGCTCCATTAAAAGGCGGCATAGCCAAGTGGCTAAGGCAGCGGTCTGCAAAACCGTTTGACACCGGTTCGAATCCGGTTGCCGCCTCTAGTTAAGCAGACATTACCATATTTTATTTTTTTTTAGTTATGGCCTCAAAAAAATCCACCATTCTATTCATCCCTGGAGAATCAAATAGAGTAAGAAAAATTAATATTCCTAACAGGGTAATCTTTATTCTTGCCTCCTTTATTATTCTAATTACTCTCGGGATTGGATGGCTCATTACCGATTATAGAAAGATTAAAACCCAGATCCCGGAATTAGATTATCTAAAAAAAGAAAACAGCATCCAAAAAACCCAACTAATCACCTTGACTCAAAGGATCATCCAAATCAATCAAAACATGGCCAGGCTCCAGGAATTCGAGCGTAAGTTAAGGGTTATGACAAACTTAGAACCATCTGCGGAACAGGACCAGTTTTTGAGCCTCGGAGGATCAAATGTTAATAACCTCAATTCAGATTATCAACTGAAGGAAGGTCATAAAGGGCTAATCAGTCAAATGCATAAATCCTTGGAGAATCTTGAAACAGAAATAGCTGTGACCTCCATATCCCAAACAGAATTGAGCAATTTTTTAAAAGAGCAAAAATCTATTCTTGCCTGTACACCATCTATCAGTCCAGCCAAGGGCTGGTTTTCCTCCGGATTTGGTTACAGGATCTCGCCCTTTACCGATCGAAGGGAATTTCACAAAGGAGTGGACATAGGAAACAGGACCGGGACACCTATCATTGCACCGGCCGATGGATTAGTTGTATTTGCAGCCAGAGAAGGTAACTTCGGCAAGATGATTGCTATCAATCATGGATATAACCTGATGACAAGGTATGCACATTTAAACAAATACCGGGTAAAAAAAGGGCAACATGTTAAAAGGGGTCAAATAATAGGCGAGATTGGAGCTTCTGGCCGATCCACAGGCCCACACCTCCACTATGAGGTACTTCTAAATGGTGTCCCTGTAAATCCTCTTCGATACATACTAAATTGATTTTCACCTGTCCGCCTGCCCTGTTAAATAAGAGATTATCATTTCTCACCCGCTCTCATTTTTTTAACCCTGCCATTATATAAAGAGACCTTTGTATAACTTAGCATTAAAAAACCTTACCCTATAACGTCCTTCTTGCCCCGTTAAATATCTTCGCTAATAACTCCGCCAGGTCATATTTAACGGGCCTATTTAACGGGGTAAAGATATAAGCTCTAAATTTATAGTATAGGAAATCCCATTTTTAAACCAATAAAAACCGGCCCAAAGCATGTGATGGTCATTTTTGTTCCTTTAACTTTAGGCACTTTAAACTTTAGGCACTTAACTTGAGATCTGGTAGGTGTATAAGAGAGCTCCTTGAAAAAGATCCGATAAAGAGCTCTGCTCCTTGCAGGATTGACTCTGGCGGCACATGGGACATTAAGGCACTTGCCCTTCCTCTGGAGGGGGTGGTGCCTGTAACGGTAAATCTGGCTATAGACCTAAGGACCTATGTTACCCTTTTGCCTTATAAATCAGGGTGGGTCAAGATCTCCTCTGATGATTTTGACGCCCAAGAAGCCTATCCACTTGCTGAGGCCCCGTTTAATTCCCAATTTGGCCTCTTTTTTGCCATTGCATCCTTCTTCAAGTTTCACGGATTGGAGATAGTAATAAGATCAACCGCCCCAATTAAGGCAGGTCTTGGAGGATCGAGCACTGCTGCCGTGGCAACCATAAAGGCATTCTCCCTGGTCAAAACCTTGTTACATGAGAAGGAGATTGAAAAAGGGGATATCCTCCATCTTGCATATCATTTAGAGGACGGAGTAAATGTCGGAATGTGCGGATTGCAGGATCAGGGGGCGGCAGTTTTTGGTGGTGTGAACAAATGGATCTGGAATTACTCCCGGGAGGGGAGACCATTTGAGAGGGAATCTATTCTTGATGAGAATGGACAAAAGGAGATATCAAAAAGGCTCCTTGTTGCCTATAGCGGCAGGAGACATCTATCAGCCAGGATAAACAGATTGTGGATAGAAGGTTTTTTAGGGGGAAAGACAAGGTCCGGCTGGATTGAGCTTAATGGGATTGTCAGCCGCTTTGCCTTAAATATAAAAGAGGGGAGGTGGAAAGAGGGGGCAGAAGAACTGAGAAATGAGGTTGCTATAAGGAAAGAGATAACCCCTGAGGCATTTACTCCAATAATTACCGGACTTATCCGGGAATCTGAAGGAGTTGGATGTGGTGCAAGGTTTACAGGTGCAGGAGGTGGTGGTACTGTATGGGCCATTGGTGAGATTGATGATATACAGGAATTGAGAGATATATGGGCTCATATATTGAAAGGCACTAAAAGAGGGGGAATTCTTGAGTGTGCTGTAGACCCAATCGGGGTGAGAGAAGAGGGATAACCGTTCAGCACACAGTTTTTAACGTGTCTGGGGCAATTTCCTCCCGGCGATATCTATTCGCCTTGCGGAAGTGAGGGAAGAGGGGCTATAATGGCAGAACCGAAAGCCGATCAATGGAGGCCATGGTATAAGGTGTGGCCTCCGCATCTTGCCTATTCACTTGATTATCCGGATGTACCAGCCTGGTGGATCTTGGAGCGGAATCTTGGACGATTTGACAACAAAGATGCCGTTGTATTCCTTGATTACGAGGACATGAGTGAGATCAGCCGCCTCACTTATGGTGAGCTGTACGATAGCGCAGTAGCCTTATCAGTAAGCTTGAGAGACCTGGGGATCAAGAAGGGCGACCGGATTGCCACTGTACTTCCCAATAGTCCAGCCATAATCCAGAGTTATTACGGGATATGGCTAGCAGGTGCTACCATAGTTCCCAATAGCCCAATGGCTAAGGGGTCAGAGTTACAAAAGAAATTCTTTGATTCTGATGTCAGGATGGTTATCGCAGCTGAGAAAAAGTTTCCTGAGGCAAGAAAGGCATGCGAGGGTCGTAACATCCGGATAGTCGTTGCCTCAGCTGGTCGGTCTGCTGGGGGAGACGTACCCAAAGATGTACTTCGCTTTGAAGGTCTTTTGAAGAATGACAACAAACCTCTGTCT
>CAZMUW010000012.1:0-13822 GCA_964569645.1 uncultured Desulfobacteraceae bacterium
CAGGCCTCAAAAATTAGCTTTAATCTCAATAAGTTGTAGAATTTCCGAGACGTCAATTATGTTTGTATATCAAGTCTTTGAATTTCATAACATGTTCCTCCGTCGCACAATCCTTATACTATACAGCCTACATGCAGCTTTGCGTTAGCGCAACAGAGTGTCTCAAAAACCGCTCTCAAGTCGATGGATTCAACATCATTTATGTCCCCATTTATCAGACCCAGTGTGGCCTGACCCCCAATTCATAAGTTGCTTTAGAACCAGCGTCCCGCCTTTCTAAATAAGAAGGTGATTTTTCTGGGATGAGGATGCGTTCATCTCAGACAGGATTGACAATCCACGATACAAGACCTGATCCCCTTATCAACCAAGAGATCCCTCAGCTCTTTCAGTAACCTTTTCTGTTAACCGTATATTCCGATTTTCGTATTCGGCCAGCAGATTCTCGTAACAGCCTTCTGTGTTACCAATGAACTCGGGGGGACAGATCCCCTTTTGTGTAAAGAGTCCGTTGATTACCTGCCGAGCTACAATGGCACATGTATAGCCAGTTGTACGTGCCATTGAGGTCATTTTTGTTTCCTCATCGTACCTATCAAGCAGGTAGTACATATAGCAAAGGCTCTTCCCCTTCCTCTGCCCTTGGATCACAACCTGCATGACCGTGAAGTCCGCTTCCTCTTCGCCCAGTCGCCACTGATCGAATAGCAACTTTGAGGTCAAAGCTATGGGCTTTACCATCTGACCATCCACGTCAATCGGAGTAGTGTTGAAGAATCCGGTCTCCCTGAAAATGAGCATCAAGTTAGCATGACCGGGGTAGCGAAGGGTCTTCTCTCGCATAAACGGAATATCCAAGGTTTTCCTCAACGTGCGCAAGCCATCGGTGTTGAAGGCTTCGAGAGAGCCCACCTCGGGGAAGGTAATCAGATCAACTTCGGAGAGGGCTGGACGAATGACTTCCTGACCATACTCTTTGAAGCGAGCAGGACGAATGTATTCCTCGAGCACATCAAATGGAGAAAAGACCGCCTTATACTCAAACGGCCACTGACGTATCTGGGGCAATCCCCCCACGTAACAAACATAGCGGTCGGTTTGGTCCAATAGACCGTATACATGTCCCGCGATAATGTTGCACAAACCAGGTGATACCCCGCAATCAACTACTGCTGTAACCCCTTTGGCCTTTGCCAAATCGTCCAGCAGAAAGGGATCTTCCCTGAAGAAGGATATATCCACAACATCTTTGCTAGCCTCAATCACACTCTTTATAGTCTCAAACCCCATAAAACCCGGGACTGCGCAAATGACCAAGTCGCTATCAGCTACTATAGAAGCAACACGTCCAGGCTCCTGTAGGTTTACTCGAACCCCTCTTAAGGGAGCTTCTTCCTCGAGTTTATCTAAGGCCTGCTGATTGAGATCAACCGCAGTTACGCGAAATTCCGGCTCTTGAGCTAAGTCCTTGGCAATCGCGCTTCCGACTATGCCAGCGCCTAGAACAGCTATTTGCATTACTTCCTCCGAAAACAGGGTTTTCTTTTACAAACATGGTCATACCTCTGGGCATAGGTCCATCAAAATGAAGGGTCAGGTCTCAACGTTAATTTGATTTAAAAAAAGACCTGACCCCTTTTCATCCCATAGTGCATTTGCTTATTAGAATCAGTTTTCATGGCGATTGTCAATAGATGGAGGTCCGGGCTGAATTCTGACCATCTCATGGCCGCATCATTCACAGGAGGGAAAATGTAGGATTCCGGAACTGAGCCTATGTTGCGTCGGCGCAGCGAACAAATCAGTGAAATGGGTACCTCAACTTCTATTCAAAAAAAGACCTGACCTCTTTATTTTCGACTACTTAGGAGGGCAAAAGTACTGGATAGTAAGAATTGAATATTGATAATTGTCGATTGAATATTGATGTTGGAAATTCACAATTGTCAATAGTCAATATTCAATAGTCATTCAATAGGCAAGTTCCTTTGTCAACAAGAAAGATAAGAAAAAATAAGGATCTTAGGGATGGCTACCTTATTGACATCCGGTAGGGTAAGTGCTAACTGATGTTCATTGTGTTTGTTGGGTTCATAACAAACAGAGGTCAACGGACAATCAGCAGGGAATGGGGATCTTTATGACATTTCAGGAATTGATTATTGCCCTGGAGGGGTTCTGGGCAAAGAAGGGTTGTGTAATCCAGCAGCCCTATGACCTGGAGGTTGGGGCAGGGACCTTTAACCCGGCTACACTTTTGAGGGCGCTGGGCCCTGAACCCTGGTCTGTTGCATATGTGGAGCCTTCAAGGCGCCCCACTGACGGCAGATACGGAGAGAATCCCAACCGTCTGGGGCATTATTACCAGTATCAGGTTATCATAAAACCTTCCCCCATTGATATTCAGGACATCTATCTGGAAAGTTTAAGGACCCTGGGGATCGATCCCCTGGATCACGATATCCGATTTGTGGAGGATGACTGGGAATCCCCCACCCTTGGTGCATCAGGTCTTGGGTGGGAGGTGTGGCTGGATGGCATGGAGATTACCCAGTTTACCTATTTTCAACAAGCAGGCGGCTTCAGGCTGGAGCCGATTTCCGTGGAGATAACCTACGGCCTGGAAAGAATCGCCATGTATCTGCAGGAGAAAGACAGTGTTTATGGTCTTAAATGGAATGAGAAGGTTACCTACGGGGATGTCCATAAAAAAGGGGAATGGGAGAACTCTGTGTATTGTTATGAGATTGCAGATGTGGAGATGCTTTTAAAGATATTTGATAT
The DNA here is from genome assembly GCA_964569645.1 of uncultured Desulfobacteraceae bacterium. Lineage (GTDB taxonomy): Bacteria > Desulfobacterota > DSM-4660 > Desulfatiglandales > B25-G16 > JABXJZ01. The sequence continues at coordinate 2,785 of CAZMUW010000012.1, forward strand.
GTATGAGCAGGAATCCCTGAGGATAAGCGAAAAGGGGATTGTTCTGCCGGCATATGATTGCTGCCTTAAATGTTCCCACATCTTTAATATCCTTGAGGCGAGAGGGGCCATAAGTGTTACGGAAAGGACAAAATACATTGACCGGGTGAGAAATCTGGCCCGGCTGGTTGCTAAAAATTATCTCGCCCAAAGGGAAGAGATGGGATATCCCCTGATGAGAGAGAGTGCCTAAAGTGAGCTAAAGTGTCTAAAGTGACTAAAATTAAGGATAAGGTATGGATTATAAACAATTCGCTAAGAAATTGAAAAGGAACTCTGAAATTTTCAATTTGAGTAATCCGTTTGTCAACAACTTAACTCAACATTCTCGAAGGCAAGGTTATAAAAAGACATATCACAAGATGTGGAACTTCTTTGCTTTTTTAATATTAAGCACTTTATGCGGGTTGCAAATAGTTAAATACATGTTTTATTTCCGCTTCAACTTTAGGCACTTTAGTTCACTTTAGGCACTTTAGCTCACTCAAATCAGGTTCCATTTCAGGACTAATAATTACAATCTACCACCTTTGGTGGCGGTAATCTGAATAAATAGTTTAAGAGGATATATGGCTGGTGAATTGCTTTTGGAGATAGGCACCGAAGAGATCCCCTCAGACTATCTTGACAATGGTCTGAGAGAGCTCAGGAGGCTTGCAGAGACCTATTTAAGAGATAACCGAATCGAGATGGAAGGAGGCCTTTATACCTACGGAACTCCGAGGCGACTGGTTCTGGTTGGCAAGGCCATTGCCGATAAACAGGAAGATAAGGTCCAGGAGATGACAGGGCCTCCTAAAAAGGCTGCCTTTGATGAGGAAGGAAAACCCACAAAGGCGGCCTTTGGTTTTGCTAAGAGACAGGGAGTATCTGTTGATGAGCTACAGTTTATAGAGACGCCAAAGGGGGAGTACCTCTATGTTAAGCTTAAAATGCCAAGGAGACGTACAATAGACATACTTTCCGAGATCTTACCCGAATTGATTGCGGATATTCCCTGGCCGAAGTCAATGAGGTGGGGAAGTGGGGGGTTTTCCTTTGTTCGGCCCATACACTGGGTAGTGGCACTTTTTGACGGTGAGGTTATTCCCTTTGAAGTGGCTGGGGTGAGGAGCGGAAACAAGACCAGAGGCCACAGGTTTATGGCGCCCCGGATTATGGAAATAGATGACCTTCAAGATTATCTCCGAAAAATGAACGAAAGCTCTGTGATTATTGATCAGAGGGAGAGGGAAGGGGAGGTGGAGAAGGCTGTCATCAGGGCGGCTAAAACGGTGTCAGGCACAACCATGATAGACCCGGAATTGTTGTCCACAGTGGCCAATATGGTGGAGTTCCCGTCTGCGATCTGCGGTGGCTTTGATAAGGTATTCCTCAATCTCCCTGAGCCTGTGCTCACAACGGCCATGAAAGAGCATCAGAGATATTTTCCCATTTGTGACCAAGAGGGCCGATTGATGCCCAATTTTGTAGCTGTTAACAATACCATTCCAAGGGATGAATCTATTGTTCGAAAAGGTCATGAAAGGGTACTGCGGGCCAGGTTGGCTGATGCGGATTTCTTTTTCAGGGAGGACAGAAAAAGGTCCCTTGAGGATAGACTGGAGGATCTAAAATCGGTTATTTATCAGGCCGAGCTAGGAACCTCCTATGCCAAGGTACAACGTTTTACCAAACTGGCCGAATACCTGGCTGAACAGATAGCGCCAGAGAAGATAGATGATGTCAGGCTCGCAGCGAGGCTATGTAAGTGTGATCTGGTTACTGAGATGGTGACAGAGTTCCCATCCCTCCAGGGTACAATGGGTGAGATATATGCCCGACTGGAGGGTCATCAGGAAGATGTCTGTCTTGCTATCTCAGATCATTATCTACCTGCTCAGGCAGAAAGCAGACTTCCTGGATCTCTTATTGGATCAATTGTGGGCCTGGCCGATAGGATGGATACCATTTTAGGATGTTTTGCACTGGGTCTCGATCCTACCGGAACAGCAGATCCTTATGCCCTCAGGCGGCAGACCCTGGGTATTATCAGGCTTATTAGAGATAAGAGGATTAATATTTCCCTACCTGATTTTGTTAGTAAATCAGGTTCCATTCTGAATGAGGCCATTTCATTTAACTTAGAAGGGGTTGCAGGTAAGGTTATTAATTTTATAAAGGATCGGTTTAAGAATATGTTGTTATCTGAAGGCATTGCTCAGGATTTGATCGATTCGGTAATCACGGTGGATTTTCATTTCCTAAATCAGGTAGAGGAAAGGGTTGCAGCACTTAAAAGATTTCGAGACCTTTCAAGGGATTTTGAGCCTTTAGCCACAGCCTTTAAGCGGATCGTGAACATAGTAAAAGGTTTTGAGGGCACTTACAGGGTAAATCCTGATCTCTTTGAGGATAAAAGTGAGGTGGATCTGTGGGAGACATTTCAGTCAGTACAGGGTAAGGTGAAGAAGGAGATAGAGAGAGGAGATTACTTTGAGGCCTTGAGTTTAATGGCCACATTAAGCCGGCCTGTAGATGAGCTTTTCACTCAAGTAATGGTCATGACAGAGGATATAGGGGTAAGGGAAAACCGAGTTGGAATGTTAAAGGAGCTCAATCAGTTTTTTCTTCAGGTAGCTGATTTCTCCAGATTTGCTATTTAGTATTAAAGTTCAAAGTGCCTAAAGTGAGCTAAAGTGCCTAAGGTGAGCAAACCAGGCAAACCACTCAACTCCCTATTGACTCATCCTTGCTATCTTCAATCCCGAAATTCAGAATTCCTCAATTTAAAAGGATTCTGTTAAGAATCTGGTTTTTTGACCAAGAAATATATCTCTCCTTCATGTTGAAGGTGACCTGCAGCTAGCTCCGCATATGGGTCACTACCCCAAAAAATGTCTGCCCGCCCTGTACCCTTTATAACCCCTCCGGTATCTTGATTCAAAAGAAATCGGGAAAAAGGAACCCACCCAGCTATATTCCCATCTTCTCCAATAATAGGTTTCTGGCAGCGAATGTACACCAGGGCCCCTTTCGGAAACAACCTGTCATCAAGGGCCAGAGACCGTCCGGGTGTTAAAGGAACTGCAATATTGCCGAGGGGCCCGCTCTCGAGTAATGTGAAAAAGATATAGGATGGATTATAATTCAATATCTCCCCTTTAATCTCCGGGTGGTCGTCTATATAAGCTCGGATGGTCTGAAGGGATAAGCTATCAGCTGCAATATATCCCTTATCTATCATATATCTGCCTATGCTTCTGTAAGGATGTCCATTTGATGCACTGTAACCAACCCTTATTGTCTCTCCAGTGGGTAATTTTACAATACCCGAACCCTGAATGTGTAATATGGCTATATCGAGAGAATCTTTTAGCCAGGCAATTTCGAGGTCCCTTCCTTCTAAAACTCTTCCTTCGTCAATGTCTCTCTTTGTATAATAAGGGACAAGCCTCTGATCATCTATTCTGGCCATAATGCGCTCCCCAGAGTACTTAGGGCGGAAGAGCCCCAGATCAATCCTTAATAGATCATCTGGCATTCTGTAGATTGGGTGCTTGCATATAGAATCTGGCTCGAGATTTCCATCAAGGATTGGCTCAAAGTAGCCGGTGAAAAGGACCTTTTTGTTTCCCCGACGGCCAACTGCCTTGTACAGGAAAAAATTATTCCTTAACTCTCTATTAAATCTCTTACTATCGGAATTTTGCTTGATAGTGAGCAAGAAGGTTTTTAAAGACTTCCTGATATGTTCAGCTGAAAATGTATCAGGCCCATAGGTAAAAATTCTATCGTCATTCAACCGATTCAGGTATTGCACGCTGTTTTTAATAGCCAGTGCAAGGGAGTCTACGTCCATGTCATCCTGGAATTCCGGCCAAAAAAACCTTACCTGTTTAAGGGCCTTTGTCGGTTCCTTAACCTCTTTCTTGACGAACGGATAGCAACCACCAATAATAAGGAAGGTTGCTATTACTAAAAAATAGCGGTACGTCTGAAACATGGTCTAAATTCTTAATTTAAATCTTGTATAAATACAAGCAAAAAATATATGAGATTGTATCAAACAGACACAAAAGATGTGTTAAAATTAACACAGTAATGATATAAAGAAGTAGATATTGAAGTTACTGTTAGTTATAATTATTATTAATTTCAATTAGTTAACTATATGAATCGGTCTTTTAATAATTCTTTTAGTCGATGGCATACTATTTGCTAGAAAGAAATATAAATTTTAAGGAATTTATTTTGTCCCAATGAATTTATTATAGTGTCAGTAGTTAATGGTCTTTGTATTTATCAACACTCAGATGAAATAAAAAAAAGCAGTTTTTTTGTTTCTATCTATTCTTTTCAACGGACAACTTTAAACGGACATTACCAAATTTATTTTCCGAGGAAGTAATATGGATTTAAGACAGCGGACAGTTGCAGAGGAGATAAGTTGTACAGGAATAGGTCTTCACTCTGGCAAAAAAGTAAAACTTACCGTCAAACCTGCACCACCGAACAGTGGTATAGCCTTTGAGCGCGTTGATATATCACCTAATTGTAGCGTGAAGGCCTCTTTTGATAATGTAGTTAAGACGAATATGGCTACCACTATCGGTTTTAATGGATATTGTGTTTCCACAATAGAGCATCTTATGGCTGCCTTTTTTGGTATGGGCATAGATAATGCCTTAGTGCAGATTGATGGCGAAGAAGTTCCTATTATGGATGGAAGCTCTGCCCCTTTTGTGTTTCTCCTTAAAGATGCTGGTATTACCATACAGAATAATCATAAGAGATTTCTCCTTGTAAAAAAGCCAATCAAGGTTAAGGATGGTAATAGATCGGTTCATATCTATCCCTCCAATAAATTGAAGATAACGTATAAGATCGACTTTGATCATCCCCTAATAAAAGATCAGGCCTATGAGATATCCTTTTCACAGCCTACTTTCATCCAGGAGATTAGCAAGGCACGGACATTTGGTTTCTTAAGGGACGTTCAGACATTGAGGAATAATGGATTGGCAAAGGGTGGCTCGCTGGATAATGCTATTGTTATGGATGAATTCAGGGTCCTAAATGAGGATGGCCTAAGGTATAAGAATGAGTTTGTAAGGCATAAGATCCTTGATTTCATAGGTGATTTAGCCATCCTTGGCCCTATAATAATTGGACATTTTGTGGCAGAAAGATCAGGGCATTCTTTGAACCAAAGATTGCTGAGGAAGTTTATGGCACACGAGGACTACTGGGAGGTGGTACGATTTAAGGACAAAGAAGAGTGCGGTAAGGCAAAGGCCAAGATAACATCCTTTGGTGCCCTTGATTCAGTGCCTGCCTGAAAATGATGTATCATATAATCTACTATTTAAAAATTTGATAGACTTTTCCCTATTAATAAATCTTGCAATCATCCCCCCTTTCTTCTATGATACCATAAATCTAAGATAGCCAATTAATAAACGTCTCGCAAATTCTACAACTTATTGAAATTAAAAGAATTTTATGAGGCTTGAGTTCTTGTGTTGTCCCGCCCTGGCGGGCTGAGCGAAACGAGCTAAGTCCTTCGATTAATAAATTCGATTACGGACTTATTTACTCAAGACTTAGTGCTGAGGGAGCAATTGCTCCGAGCTAAATCGTTAAAATACGCCACTGTATTTGCGAATCGAAGCGCTAAGTAACAGGGAGCGTTTACTCAAAAAGGTGTGGAATGGCTCTCCCTTCATAGTATCAGCATAAAATCCGATTTTCTATTATGATGCTAAAAAAGAGTTTTCATTATGCTTTAGTTATCTCTCTCCTTTTCTGTATCTCTCCTACACCTTCTTTGGCAAAAAAGGAGGCTCGCTTATCAGATATAATTGTCACTAATACCCGGGATCATCTACTTATATATTTTAATGTAATAGATTGTTTTACTGAAGAAATGAACAAGGCCATCATGAATGGGATTTCAACCAAGTTCACCTTTGTCGTCAAGTTATATGAGGTTAGGAATGCATGGTTTGATCGCAAGATAGCAGATATTAAGTTAAGGCATAATATAGAATATAATACCTTGAAAAATGAATTTAACCTTTTTTTACCAGAACAGACTAATAAAAGGGTAAAAACTAAGAATTTCGATGAGGCTAAAAAATTAATGGCAGACGTAGTCGCCTTAAAGGTGGCCAGGCTTGATAAGCTTAAAAGAGGACTACATTATCAGTTACGAATGAAGGCAGAGCTTGACAAGATTGAATTGCCTTTTTATTTAAACTATGTCTTCTTTTTTCTATCCTTATGGGATTTTGAGACCGACTGGTATTCAATTATCTTTAGGTATTAGGTAATGTCCGTTGAAAGTTGATAGTTGTCCGTTGAAGAAGACGGGGGAATCAATTAATTCAACTAAATAGAAACAAAGATGATAACTTCCCATGTTTACCTTGTTAAACAAAAGTGCCATTTGTACTCGACTAGCACAGCCATATAAGCTAAAACACCAAAAGAATCATAACCAGGTTATTTGACAGGGTGAACCTGAGTAGTAAAAAAACAAATACAACGGACTATACTTACCCTATTAGGTAGTAATAGTAATGAAAAAACATATAGATGCAAAAGGGGAAGATCTAAAGAGGCGTAAACGAGAAACATTTATCATAGGCATTATACTGCTCACTATTGTCCTCCTTACCTATCTGGGAACCAAGATCCTGGATCTTGGTATTGAGTTACCGGTCGCCGATAGCATCCTGATATTTGCCTTAATAAATATTAATGTAATCTTGCTGCTTCTTCTCCTCTATTTGACCATGAGAAATTTGGTCAAGCTGGTTTTTGAGAGAAAAAGGAAGCCTTTGGGCTCTACTCTTAGAGCTAAACTCGTTTTTGCCTTTGTAATCCTTTCTCTTTTGCCAGCCATAATCATCTTTTTTGTTTCAGTGCAATTTATCTCTCTCTCCATCGATTATTGGTTTAATCTTCAGATTGAACAGTCTCTTCAAAAGTCTTTAGAGATAGGTCAGGAATACTATAACAGAATTGGAGATGAGGCCCTGGCCTTTGGCAATAGCTTAAGTTCCTTAATTACACATAAAGGGTATATGCTATTATCCATGTCAGATGAATTACAGGCATTTACAGATGAAAAGAGGAGGGAATACAGACTTGCCTCTATTCAGATCTTTTCATCAAAATTGCTTCAGAGGGCCGTCTCTCATGACAGCGGGGTTGACTTAAAGCCCTTTAAAGATCTGAACATTGAAGTACTGCGCAAGAGTTTCAAAGATTCAACTGATATGAGGGTTACTCAGACCTCCTCACACGGAGATTTAGTCAGGGGCATTATACCCATATTTTCACGAACCGAGACCAAGGCCCAAGTAGGAGCGATTGTTGTTGCCAAATTTATCCCAGGAGTGGTTTTGAACAGGCTGGTAACTATTAACAAAGGCCTGCAAGGCTATAAACAACTAAAGATGCTCAAGAGACCTATAAAGCTAAGTCATTTGATTACTCTGTCCATTGTTACACTTTTAGTCATCTTTTCGGCCATTTGGTTTGGTTTTTATCTGTCAAAAGGGATTACAGTCCCTATAGAGGAACTGGCTATAGCCACTAACAAGATTGCCTCTGGTGATTATAGCTTTCATATTAATCTGGAATCCAGGGATGAGATAGGCATTCTTGTAGATTCATTCAACAGGATGACAAAGGATCTTAGGGAAGGCAAAAGCAAACTTGATTTAGTTAACAGGGATTTGATCAATAGTAATAAGGAATTAGAGCAGCGGCGTCTTTATATGGAAGCTACTTTAGAAAATATAGCTGCCGGTGTTGTATCTACAGATTCTCGAGGGGTTATTTCAACAATAAATAAGTCTGCAGAAAAGATGCTTAATATTTCTGCTAAGGAAATAATAGGGCAGGATTATAGGGGTGTCTTGGGCCCTAAATATCGGTCAATTATCAGTGGATTTGTAGCAGACAAAAATCTTTTTAAGAAGGGATTTATCCAAAAAGAGATAGGCATCTCAATAAAGGGGCGTTCCTTAAAGTTGTTGGTCTCGTTGAATGTCTTGATGGATGATCAAGATAATTATCTTGGATTAGTTGCGGTATTTGAGGATTTGACTGAATTAGAAAAGGCGCAGAGAATGGCTGCATGGAGAGAGGTAGCCAGACGTATCGCCCATGAGGTGAAGAATCCATTGACCCCAATTCAGCTTTCAGCACAAAGGTTGAGAAGAAAGTATAATGAACGTTTAACAAAAGAAGATGGGAAAGTTTTTGACGAATGTACGCGGTTGATAATAGACAACGTTGAAGAGTTGAAGGTATTGGTAAATGAATTTTCCAACTTTGCCCGTATGCCAGCTTCTAATCCGGTGCCAGATAATATAAAAAAGATAATTCAGGATGCAATTTTATTGTATAAAGATGCCCATAGAAATATAACATTCGAGTTTATTGACAATGATGATATTCCTATATTCAGACTTGACAAGGAACAGGTAAAAAGGGTGATGATTAATCTTTTTGATAATGCTGTGGCAGCTATCCCTGGTAAAGGAAAGATTAGCATCACACTTTTCTATGACAAGGTATTGAGGATTATCAGGATTGAAGTTGTTGATACCGGAACCGGTATATCTAATGAGGATAAAGAGCATCTTTTTGAGCCATATTTTTCTACAAAGAAGTCTGGTACAGGATTAGGTCTCTCCATCGTTAGCAGGATAATCAGCGATCATAATGGTTTTATCAGGGTTGAGGATAATGAACCAAAGGGTACAAGGTTTATCATCGAGCTACCTGCGAGGGTCTAAAAAGGTCGTCTGTAAGAAAGGCTGGGGCTGAACCTTCCAAATCTTGGAGAATCAGGAGTTGGTACACAAAAAACTCCCTTATGAAGACGGTTAATTGGTCAGCCATTCATGCAAAGAGGCAAAGGAATGTTATCACATTTTTCCTAAAACCCATGGCCTTTATATATGGCCTTGCTATCCATCTTAGACTCATTGCTTATAAGGTTGGCCTTTTGAGGATTAAATCCATTCCCGCTTATGTTATTAGTATAGGAAATATCACGACAGGGGGTACAGGTAAAACGCCATTTGTTGCCATGATTGCCGAGTGGGCAGGTAAAAATGGATTTAGGGTAGGTATCCTTTCGAGGGGTTATAAAGGAAAGAGAAGCCAAAACTCCCTTGTTGTATCTGATGGAAAAAGGGTTTTGGCATCTGTCGATGAGGCAGGAGATGAGCCGTTTCTATTAGCTAATAAATTATCCTCTGTTCCTGTATTAATATCGAAAAAAAGATACAGGATTGGGTATCTGGCCTTAAGACTATTTAATTCGGAGTTGCTCCTATTAGATGATGGATATCAGCATTTATCATTACATAGGGATTTAAACATTCTTCTTTTGGATGCTAAAAGGAGATTTGGAAACAGATCTTTATTACCCCTCGGCCCTTTGAGAGAGCCTGTTGAGCAGATAAAAAGAGCGGATATTATTATTATCACCAGATGCACAGATGAGCATCCTGGAGATGACCTTGTCGATTTCTTGCAACGAAATTTTTCTGAGAAGCCGATCTTTCGATCTGGGCATTTTCCTGATCAAGTTATATATCCTCTTGTTGGTAAAGCCTATCCTCCTGGCATTTTGTCAGGGAAAAATGTGGTCGCCTTTGCAGGGCTGGCTAATCCAGATGATTTTTTAGAGATGGTAAAAAGTCTTGGGGCTCATGTCATTCACTTTAAAGCCTTTTCTGACCATCACCCTTTTAGCAAAGATGAGATTGAAGAGCTTGCCTCCTGGAAAAAAAGATCGGATGTCGATTTTTTATTGACCACAGAGAAAGACTGGGTCAGGCTTGATGGTAAAATTGGTGTTGATTTGGATATTGCTATCTTAACCATAAAGATAGGGCTCCTTTCAGGTAGAGATACCTTTTTTGATATTATAAGGAGGGGAATTCCTTGTTCCATGATCAAAATAAATAGCCAGGGCCCTGCCTAAAAGAATTGTTTCTGTTTGATCATAGGTGCATGTTATCCATTAAGCCAGAAGAGGTCTGGGAGGAGATGAAAGGACTGAAAAGAGAATTGAAAATTGAAAATTTAAAATTGAGAATTGAAGGGTGAGGCCGGCAGTATTTATAGATAGGGATGGAACTATTAATGAGCAACTTGGTTATATAAATCATATAAGCCGCTTTATCCTTTTGCCTGGTGTAGGGAAAGCTATATCCCTTTTAAACAAGAATAACCACATTGCGGTAGTGACCTCTAATCAGTCAGGGGTGGCCAGAGGTTACTTCCCTATAGAGCTGGTACAAGAGACAAACGAGTTAATGAAGAGGAAATTAGACAAGGATGATGCATATGTGGATGGGATTTATTTCTGCCCTCATCATCCGGATGGGGTGGTGCCTGAATATAGCAAGGAGTGCACTTGCAGAAAACCAGATATCGGCCTTATTAAGAAAGCCAGATCTGAATTTGATACAGATATGAAAAGATCATACGTAATCGGGGACCGTTGGCTTGATATAGAATTTGCACATAATGCAAATCTACCCGGTATCCTGGTACTAACCGGTTATGGTAAGGGAGATCTGGAGTACATTGTGCCTCATAAAAAGATAAAACCCACCTTTGTGGCAGAAGATCTATTAAGGGCTGTAAAATGGATCCTGAAACAGGAGTGATCACTCAGCAGTGATGGACGGGGCTGGGCCAGTTTTGACTAGATAAGAGTGGCCAGGGCTCAAGCTGCATGAAAATGGGATTTCCTATACTATCAAGTTTTCTTCTGTGGTGAACAAGCGTGCGAAGGTTGCAATAGATACCAGACTGAGCAGGACAACAGCTCGCCTTGCGATTGAGCAGCATTGTAGCAATGCCCATTAAGTCCAGGCGATAAGATAAAAATGGCTCATTAAAAAAATTGCTTCTCCAGGCGTTTTGATGGAGAATTTTAAATGGACTATAATCTATATGGATTATGCATGACCAGAGATGA
>CAZMUW010000013.1:0-13781 GCA_964569645.1 uncultured Desulfobacteraceae bacterium
CCCAAAAAATTCCTATAATTTCAATAAGTTGTAGAATTTCCGAGACGTTTAATTATGATATCTGTTATAGATATGAAAGTGATTATAAAAAAACATATGATTTTGTCTTTGATTTATTAGAGGACCCCTCTGAAATTGTCGAGAAGATTATTGAGTCTCAGCCAGATCTTACACTTATCTGTAATGCCAGGTGTTATTTGACAATTTTAGAACATTATTCGGAAAGAACAGATATTCCGTTGCTTTTGTTAACAGGCGGTGGACCGGAGCTTATAGGCAAGGTTAAAAGATATACCCCACACGTCCTTGAGGTTCCTTTTAGAATGCAAGACCTTTACAATAAAATAGAAGAAATACTGGGGTAAGGCTCCCTTTTTATTGTCTTTCCGGTGGTTTCAGTATCTTTACTTGTGCTGGTTGCTCATAAGTTGGGTTACAAGGGCTCAATGAGATTAGAGGAATAAGGAACTTGTTTTTGGCAACCACTTAGTCAAAGGGGTAAGCCTTACTAAGTCATCTTCAATGTCAATTTGAGAAATAAAGAGCCCTCAATTAAAGAGGGCTCATTCTTTGTATGGCTCCCCGGGACGGACTCCCTTCACTCGGTTCAGGGCAAGCTCACCGCCGACCGATAAGAAAATTCCCAATCTAAAAAGACTGGGCTAATAATTTTTTGGCTCCCCGGGACGGACTCGAACCGCCGACCAAGTGGTTAACAGCCACCCGCTCTACCAACTGAGCTACCGAGGAAAATTATATAAAAAATCTAACAAAAAATTTCATAAATGTCAATCAAATTGTTTGGGTAAATTTTTTCTAAAAAACAGTCTCTTGACAAGCGAGATAGTTACCTTTACCCTGTTAGAATGCCCAGTGTGGGAGCACAGTGATGCTATCTAAAACAGTATTGCGTTTTTTGCCCCGTTAAATTTCCCGATGGGAACCCTATTTAACGTGGTGAACACGGAGTATGATGCCCCGTTTGAAATCTAACAGGGTTTAGTTTAGCATCTAAGTAAGGGTAATAAAATAGGGGAAACAGTGAAGCAGATTATTCTTGGTACAGCAGGCCACATAGACCATGGCAAGACCGCTCTTATCAAGGCCCTGACAGGCATAGACACAGACAGGCTCAAGGAAGAGAAACTCAGAGGAATAACAATTGAACTGGGTTTCGCCCATCTAAAGCTACCAAGCGGGATCATAGTTGGAATTATAGATGTACCCGGTCATGAAAGGTTCGTTAAAAACATGGTGGCCGGTGCAACAGGGATTGATTTATTGGCCCTCATTATTGCAGCTGATGAAGGTGTCATGCCTCAGACAAGAGAGCACCTTGAAATCTGCTGCCTTCTTAATATCAAACACGGCATGGTCATAGTAACCAAAATAGATCTGGTGGATAAGGAATGGCTCAACCTTGTCAGGGATGATGTTTCCTCATTTCTTACCGGTACCTTCCTGCAAGACGCACCTATAGTGGAGGTCTCCTCAGAAACCGGGGAAGGGACTAAAGAACTGGTAATAACTCTGGATGAACTTACCAAAAAAGTCTCCGAAAGGGACTCCGGAAATTTCTTCAGGCTTCCTATAGACAGGGCCTTTACCATGAGAGGTTTTGGCACGGTTGTCACAGGCACAACTGTATCAGGCCATATAGATGTTGGCAGCGAGGTAACCATTTATCCACAAGGAATAAGGAGCAAGGTAAGAGGAATCCAGGTACATCATCAGGATGTACCATCGGTTAGGGCAGGGCTAAGAACCGCGATAAACCTTCAGGGATTAGAAAAAAAAGCCATTACCAGGGGAGATGTAGTCGCTGAAAAGGATTCTCTTAAACCCACCTATATATTAGATACTGTTCTTAAATATCTAGATAGTGCCACTAAAAAGCTACAAAACAGGGCTAAGGTCAGGTTTCACTGCAGTACCTCTGAGATAATCGCCACTGTTATTCTACTTGACAGAGACAACCTATCTCCTGGTGATCAATGCTTTGCACAAATTCGTCTGGAGAGGCCTGCTGTATTGCTTTCAAGAGATCGATTTGTCATCAGGAGCTACTCACCAATCAAGACCATAGGCGGTGGCTATATCCTGAACCCCATTCCATTAAAGAAAAAGAGGTTCTCACAGGATGTATTAAAAGAGCTAGATATCTCAGACAAGGGACCTGAGCAGGCTATTGTTGAGCAACATATCAAAGGCAGTCGCCTCCAGGGCCTGAGCAAAACCGAGCTTTCTTTTCTCACCAATCTAAGCAAAAAAGACCTTGATGGGATAGTTAACAGGTTAATTTCAAATAATATTATTTTTAAATCCGACATGGAGAATGATATATTTATACATCCTGAATTTTATAATAAGGCAAAAGAAGAGATAATAACTATCATTAGTGATTATCACAGGCGTTTTCCCCTAAAAGAGGGACTAATCAAGGAGGAATTGAGATCCAGGATGGCCGGTAATGTAAAGGAAAAACTCTTCAACCACCTAATCAATGATCTGATACAGGAGGCTCTCATTGTGAGGGAAAAGGATATCATTAGAGTCAAAGATCATCAGATTAAGCTCCTTCAAGATCAGGAAGAATTGAGCAATCAGATCGAGCAAATCTACCTCAAAGAGGGTCTCGAGCCCACATACTTTAAAGATCTGGGTCAAAATATAAGAGAAAGGGAAGGAAGGGATCTGCTGGAAATCATGGTCAGGGATGGAACACTTATCAAGGTAAAGGAGGATCTCTATTTCCATAAAAAGGCGATAGAAGAGCTCAAGAGGGGGCTTGTTGATTTTATAAAAGAGAAAGGTGAAATAACCACCCCCGAGTTAAAAGAACTCACAGGTGTTTCAAGAAAATACACCATTCCTCTCATAGAATACTTTGATAAAATCCAGCTAACAGTCAGGATAGGAGACAAAAGAATCCTCAGAAAGAGACAGTAGAATTAGGATATTGCCGGCCCCTTGAAGGCCATGAGCTTAAACGGAGAGACCCCTTGTGTTAGAACAGGGATCTGTACAGATTGTAACAGCCATGAATTAGATTGAAAAATGGGAGGATTATGCAGGATGGATTTCGGTTCCTTTGTGGAGGGCCCTTTATTGTGGATTGTCTTTTTGATATTTATTATTGGGATTATCACCAGGGTCGCCTTTTTTTTCTACGAAATCATAAAAAGCGGTAGAGATAAAGATTTCAGATGGAGGTATATCTTAGCTACATTTGGGCGGTCCCTTCTGCCTTTTTATAATGCAGTTACCAAAAAACCCATTTACGCAGCATTCCGCTATATATTCCACGTATGCCTGATTGTTGTCCCCATCTGGTTATCCGGGCATATCGTTTTGTGGGAAGAATCCGGGTTTGAGTGGGCGTGGACAGCACTGCCAGATGCATGGGCTGATTGGATGTCACTTCTTTTGTTAGGTCTTGCTGCCTATTTTCTGATCAAGCGCATTATATTAACAGATATTCGCCTTACCTCTTCCAAATCAGACTACTTCTTAATCGTTATAACCGCTCTACCTTTTATGACCGGATACTTTTTAACCCATGGCAGTCTGGACTCTATAGCCTTCTTAGGAAATAACATGCGGACCATTCATGTGCTGAGTGGTGAGGCGATGATAATTGCAGCAGTCTTCCTATTTTACAGAACCCGGCTTAATGTGGAAAAGTGCACAGGTTGTGCCGCATGTGAATTAAGCTGTCCAACAGGAACACTTGAGTCCAACGATGAAGGAAAGCTACGAATTTTTACCTACTCCCATTATCAATGCATCTGTTGTGGTGCATGTGTAAATACCTGCCCGGAAGAAGCCGCAGAATTAAGGCATGAAATAAGTCTTGGAAGGTTTTTCCAAATAGTTCCCAAACAAGAGATACGGTCAGTAGAGCTTAAAGCGTGTGAAAGATGCGGTGCCCTGTTTGCGCCTGAACCTCAGTTAGATAAGATTAGCCAAATGATTACCGATGATTATCTTTGTTTCTGTCCCGGGTGTAGAAAGGCCAATCTTAGAGACACCTTATATCAACTGGCCCCCTGGACCAAAAAAATAAAAAAAACCAATCAAACACACTTGACCAGCCGACCTCTTCTTAAGGAACATTGATATTGACCTCTCTGCTATGCTTCAGGTCCCGCGAGATGGCATCAGCGGCGTTAAGGGTCCTTGAAATAGTTTGCCCGTGGCACCCGCAGTCAAATAAATTGATATTGACATACGATGGCGAGAGGTTGTAAGGTGGTAAACCAGGCAAAGGTAAACACGCAAGGCAGTGGCTTAACAGCTTGGCTGCGTAACTTTTAATATCTCTGTTAGAAACAGGAAGGAGGATTCTATGGCAATGGAAAGGGAAGGATTGTCAGGAGCCGAGGGTCTGGCTAAGACCAGGACGTATGGTAAGTTCAGGTGCCATAATCCAAGTTGCATGGCCAGAATTACGGTACCTTCTGGGGCTACGCATTGCAAGTGTCCACGCTGTGGCCTTGAGTTCCGCGTGTCCTGGATTCGTCCCGATTTTCCTCGAATACGGGGGCCGGTATGGGATGTAAACCGGAGATTAGCTCAAGAGGCGGCAGCTAAAAAGGCAACAACAAAGGCAGCCAAAAAGACATCAAAGAAGGAGGGGAAACAAGATGGCATTGAATAGGAAGATAGCGTATATTGATCTTTCCACGGGTAAGGTTGAAGCGAAGCCTATCCCACTTGAGGCGCGGAAGCGATTCCTTGGGGGCAGAGGGCTGGATGCGTATTTATTGTATAACCATACAGAGCAAGGCATTGACCCACTGGGGCCGAAAAATGCGCTCATGGTCAGTGCTGGTATCCTGGGTGCAACATTGGCTTCAGCAAGCTCCAGAACCCATGTTATGGCCAAGTCTCCACTCACTAATCTTCTTGGCAGTGCTAACATGGGGGGGTTCTTTGCCCCTGAGCTAAGGTGGGCCGGCTTTGATCATCTGGTAATAAAGGGCAAGGCGGAAAAGCCGGTTTATCTCTGGATTCACAACGGCGAAATAGAGATACGAGATGCCAGCCACCTGTGGGGCAAGACTACCACTGAAACACAATGGGCTATTAGAGAAGAACTTGGCGATGAGGATATTAAAGGTGCAGTCATTGGTCCGGCCGGTGAGAATTTGGTGAGGTTTGCCAATGTTATGACAGGCATCAAAAATTCTGCTGGCAGATCAGGGATGGGAGCCGTCATGGGCTCTAAAAACCTCAAGGCGATAGCCGCCAGAGGCACTATGGATATTAAAATAGCATATCCCACCGACGCCCTGGAGTATAATAAGAGGTTCATTACTCAAATCGTAAATGCCAAGGTAAATCAAACCCAGGGAATACTCGGCACTCCTTTCATCTGGGGAGCAACCAATTCCTGGGGCGGAGTAAGGTGCAGGAATTTCCAGCATAACCAGTGTGAAAATGCTGATGATATCGAACCCGAGAGGTTTGATGAAATCTGTACGGAAACTATAGGGCCTTATCATATGGTTAGTTGCTTTGGCTGTCAGGTTCACTGCCGTGCCCAGTATAAAATTCCCTCCGGCCCCTACGCCGGTAAATATGATGAAGGGCCGGAATACACCTCCGTGGGTGCTTTCGGTGGAGAGCCAGACTGCAAAAATGCAGTTACCGTGTTAACAGCTAATCACTTGGTGAATCAGTGGGGTGTGGATAATTTGGAAATCGGCAGCCTTATCTCTTGGGCGATGGAGCTTTATGAAGAGGGAATCCTTACCAGTAAAGATACCGATGGCCTGGATTTAAGGTTTGGTAATGATGAAGCACTCCTCGAGATGATTCGCCGCATTACCTTTAGAGAAGGGCGGCTGGGTGATACATTGGCTGAGGGAGGAATTCCGGCGTCCGAGAAGATAGGTAAGAATTCAATCAAATATCTCGTTCATGTAAAAGGCATGAACAACCTACTATCAGACGAGAGGGCAACTCCGGCATTGGCCCTTGGTATAGCCACAGGCTCCAGAGGTTCCGACCACCTGAGGAGCCGGCCTGCCATTGATCTTTACCATCTACCGGAGGAGGTTCTCAGGAATGTATATAGTAACCCCGTTTCCTACAATGGGCCATTGAGCTCAGATCACAGGGAGTATGTGGGCAAGCCATGGCAGGTTTTCTGGCAAGAGTTATGCTACATGGGGGTGGATTCCCTTGGCATATGCAAGTATCACACTACATTCCTTGGGGCAACTCTTCCTAATTTTGAGGATTGGACTAAGGTGCTGTATTACAATACAGGACTGGAGATGTCCTCCACGGATATATGGACTGTAGCGGAGAGAGCCTACAATATGGAGAGATTGTTTAACCTCAGAGAAGGAATGACAAGAGACGATGATTGGCTTGTTGACCGCTATTTTGATGAACCGTGCACGCGTGGGGCACCTGACGTTATCGGTGCCACAATAGATCGGAAAAAGTTTAAAATAATGATTGATGAATACTATGAGCACCATGGCTGGGATGAAAATGGCATTCCTCTACCAGAGACACTTAAGAGGCTTGGCATAGATAAAGAGCCGTCCCACCTGGTTTAATATATTTGAGAGGAGGAAATCAATGGAACCAATGGGTAAAGTCCTGATGATAAATTACGAAAAGTGTACCGGATGCCAGCTATGCGAGCTCGTATGTTCGGTTATGCATGAAGGTGTGTCCAACCCCTCCCGGAGTCGTATAAAGGTAGTGAAGTGGGAGTCGGAGGGCCTGTATATTCCGATGTCGTGTCAGCAATGTCAGGATGCCCCGTGCATGATTGTCTGCCCGGTGAAGGCCATCTCTCGTGATGAGACCTTAGATTTCATGAAGGTTGACTACGATGTGTGCATCGGCTGCCGCGCCTGTGTGACTGCCTGTCCCTTCGGCGCTGTGAGTTTTGACGTCATAGCTAAAAAGGTGGTCAAGTGTGATCTCTGTGATGGTGACCCCCAGTGTGTCCGGTTCTGTGAGATAGGGGCCTTGGAGTATGTTGACGCCGATCGGGTTAGCGTGTTAAAAAAGAAGGAAGCGGCGCAAAGATTATCCGTTGCACAAAAGGAGGCTGCTGTTTTGCAGGCGAAGCCATAATAGTGTTTATCGGGTTTGTTGGGTTAATAGGGTTCATTGGGTTTTAACGCAACAAACACAATAAACTCAACAAACTCAAGAAACTACTGTTACACGCAAAAAGTGGATAGACCTTGCATTTCAGGGGGGAGGGAGGGGCTGTAGCTAATCTCATCGATGCAATTGATCAGCCGCCGATAGAACACATTTTTCGTTGAACCTTCTGGTGATTATCAAGGTTCAGGGCATGGCATCTTGGTTTGAGGTTTACTGCCTTTAAAAACACCTCGATTAATTCATCATCCAGGCAACCTCTTCTTAACGGATCTTTGATATCTACCTCTCTGTTTGAAAGGAGACATGGTAAAAGCATTCCATTGGCAGTCAGCCTGAGCCTGTTACAATCCTGACAAAAGGAATGACTGATTGGACTTATGAAACCTATCTCTCCTTTACTCCCATCAAATCTGTATCTCTTTGCCGGGCCATCATTTTGCCCTGGTAAAACAGGTATCAATGGTCCACATCCATTAGAAAGGGTTTTTTCTATCTCCGAGTTGGGAATGAATGCCGGGCTATCTGCCTGTAAACCAACAGGCATACATTCTATGAACCTGATATAATAGGGTTGTTCAATGGCAAGACGACCAAAATCCAGGATCTCATCATCATTTATGCCTTTCATGGTAACCACATTTAGCTTTATGGGATAGAAGCCCATATCCCTGGCCTTTTCTATCCCTTCCCAGACCTTGTTGAAGTAATCAAACCGGGTAATTAGTCTATATTTTTCTCTTTCAAGGCTGTCAATACTTACATTAATCCTTTTTATACCGGCCTCCTTTAACATATCCAGATTATCCTTAAGATAGATCCCATTGGTGGTTAAGGATACATCATCAAGACCATTTAGGGCCGCAAGCATTGGCATAAATCCCTGTATCCCTTTCCTTACAAAGGGTTCTCCTCCAGTCAGCCTTATCTTTTTTATGCCTAATTTTACAGCTATCCTCACAATCCTGAGCATTTCCTCGTAGCGCAGGATCTCTTTATGCTTAAGTTTGCTCTCACTATAAGGTGGCATACAATAAATGCAGCGTAGATTGCACCTGTCAGTAATGGATATCCTTAAATAATTTATCCCTCTATTAAATCTATCAACTAACACTCTTACTCGTTCCTCGTTGCTGGTTCCTGGTTTCTGGTTTCTGGATACTTCAAAATTCAAAACCCCTCCTCAATCCTAAATCCAGTATCCCTTAACTTTAGTCACTTTAGCTCACTTTAAACTTTAGCTCACTTTAGGCCTGCCCGCAACGCTCTCGCTTGCGAGGCGGACGGGCACTTATAACTTTAGGCACTTTAGGCACTTATAACTTTAGGCACTTATTTCATGGTATCTCTATCTCAACTGTCCCCTTCCTATAACCCTTTAAGGAAGAAAGCATTGCAACAATAGTATTTTTAAAAAAATTGGAGGTAAACGGGTTTAATGGTAACATGGTCCCATCGACTTTAATAGAAATCGGAGGATTCAAGGAGACGCATTTATCGATGGTCTCTTTTCCTCCTACAATTTCCCTGGCAAGCTCAAAACAGCTTTCATACCCGCAATGAGCACAGTTTAGATTAGGCAACTTGAAAGATCGTTTAACTACCATAGCAGCCATCTTTTCTATATGATCATCATTTTCTATAGTAAAATCAGAGATATTTTCCTTAAAACTGGCGCTAAAGAGCTGTAATCCATCAAATAATTCTCTCTCTTCGCCTTCATTTTTTATGCAAACAATCTTTGGAAATGTCTTTTCCTTTTTAAATCCCTCTACTAATACAATATCATCGTCACAATGTTTCAGAATCTCCTCTATGGGTTTATTTCCTTTCAAGATTATTTCTGATTCCCTTGAGGAAATGGCAGAAACAAAGGGAACATATGATCTGTATTTTGATGTGTCAGTGTCAGGAAAATCAATATCCCCGGAAACATGCTTAACAATAGCAACCCTTTGTCCCATTCTTAACAGTTCCCGAGATAATCTCATGACTAAAGTAGTCTTTCCACTTTTTTTATAGCCCACTATGCCAACTGCCCTCACCTTAGAACCCTCCTTTTTTTGTCATTTGTCATTTGTTAATTCCCCAATCCAAAATCCAAAATCGGCAATCCAAAATCTCTCAATCCCTCAATCTCAAATCGCACATCACATAAATATATTTCTAAAGATCTTCTCATCGGCCTTCTGGCACTCCTCTTTGAGCTGAGCATAGCTCATTAGAAGCCTTTTTCCATTCTCTGTTAAACGAGATCCGTGTCTCTTTTCAGCTACCACGATATTTTTATTCAGATGCTCTTCTGTGGCCTTAATCTTTCCCCAGACTCCCCTATAGGACATTCTCATCAGTTTGGCCGTCTGATTTATCGAGCCTGTTTGTTCAATTAACTCCAGAATCCTTTGCCGACCCTCTCCCATAATGATGTTACCATGACTGTCTTCCAGCCATTGTCTCGATTTCAGTCTCAAATCAAGCATTGCTGCCTCCAAAGAATAAACTTAGGGGCTTTGCCCCCGAAACATCAGATTACCTTCCACAAATCTCCACTCTTTGCGGGGTCGTAGCCGCCTAAGCCTTTAACCCTTTTCCTGAACTCTCTGGATCTGGCAACACCTATAAGTAAGCTTATCTTGGGATCATCCACAAAAGAAGATGGAATTACCAGATCGTATTGCTCTTTAAGGACAGGAATAAAATCCAGATCAAGGGCCCTGGCTGCTGCCATAATTCCCAACCCAACATCTGCCACCCCTTTTAAAACGGCAACTGCCACATTCATATGGGTGTATTCCTCGTTTTCATAGCCATTTATATGGCAGGGATCTATCCCCATCTCCTTCAACTTATAGTCAAAAAGGATCCTGGTGCCCGATCCTGGCTGCCTGTTGACAAAGGCAATGTCATCTCTTGTAAGGTCTCCTATCCCCTTTACTCCCTTCGGGTTTCCTTTCTGAATGATCAGGCCCTGCTCCCTTGTTACCAAATTGAACACCTGGACCCGTAAGCCTTTTAGATATTTATGGATATAGGGGATATTGTATTCACCTGTTTGGATGTCCAAAAGATGACAACCAGCCATGTGGGCTGTTGCTTTTCTCAGGGCCAACAGTCCTCCAAGACTTCCTACATTTCCAGAGGCAATCCTTATGCAACTACCTTTTCTCCTGATCTCATCAGACAGGATATCCAGGGTGATATCATGGCTTCCAATAATAACGATGGTATTAACAAGGTCTTCAGGATCTACCAGAAGCTCGGCCTCTGTTTCCTCGCTCCCAGAGATACCTTCACTCAAAGATGGAATCCTGATAATACCCTCTGCCTTACTCAGGGTTGTAATTGATCCAGCTCCCCTGGGAAGAGGTATGGCCACCACCCTCTCCCCTACCCTACCCATAGTGACCCTGACAAATTCTTCTGCTCCAAGCTTTGAAGGGATATCCCTGGATACGGCTACCTTTACTACTTGTTTTCTTGGTACGATTGAGCCTTGTAGCCTGTAAAGGAAAGGTCTCACAAACTCATTAAAGGATATGTAGGCAGAAACCGGATATCCTGGGATACCAATAACAGGTTTCTCTTTTACATTACCAAGAATGGTAGGCTTACCAGGCATCATGGTGACACCGTGAACGAGTAGTTCTCCGATATCCTCAATCACCTGGGCGGTATAGTCTTTTTTCCCTGCTGACGAGCCCGCAATGATGATCACCAGATCAGATCCGGAATCTACTGCCCTAAGAAGGGCCTCCGTAATCTTCTCGGCCTTATCTTCAACTATATCCTCTACTATAGGGTCAGCCCCACATTCCCTGATAAGGCTGGAAAGAACAGAGGAATTAGACTCAATTATCTCACCCTCTTTTAGATAAAATGGATCTGAAAGGTTGGTGAAATTTACCAGCTCGCTACCCGTCGGGATTATATGCACCATGGGTTTTCTTCTAACCTTTAGATGAAAAGTCCCGCCCTCGATCAGGGTTCCAAGGTCAAATGGTCGTATCCTGTGGTTTTGGGGGAAAAGCAACTCTGTGGCAACAAAATCCTCTCCAACCTTCCTGACATTCTGCCAGGGGAAGGAGGAAGAATAAATTTCAATTTCTTTCTCATCGATCTGGTTGAGCTTCTCAGCCATAATAACGGCATTTTTTCCCTCTGGCATTACCTGCCCAGTATTTATCCAGATAGCCTCTCGCCCTATTTTCAATCTCTTGGGATTCCTCTCTGTGGCTCCATAGGTGTCTTCTGCCAGGACCGCTATCCCATCCATTGCCCCGGAATGATAGGAAGGTGATGAAATCTTTGCACAGACAGGCTCTGCTGTCATCCTCCCAGGAGACTCATTAACTGGAATCTCCTCTCCCTCCACTATTGGCTCAGGATTAAACCTTGCAAAAAAGATCTCGAGTGCCTCTTTAGGATCCTTCATCCTTAGATATATCTTCTGCCTTTGCCTTATTGTCAAAACAACCTCACCTTGACCTTTTCTCCCTTATAAAGCCCCTCTGTATTCATATCAATCCTGATTATGCCATCTGCCTCCACCATGGTGGATATAAGCCCACTTTTTCCCAGGATAGGCGTGGCCAGCCACCTATCCTCTCTCCGGGTAATCTTTACCCTTATATAATCCTCTCGTCCGCTTGCTGACTCTATATTCCTATCAAGCTCTGCCTCTATAGCATGACTATTATATTCAGTATGGTTTGAAAGGCCAGAGAGCCGGCCAAAAAGATATGTGATAAAAACATCAAAGACGATCATGGCAGACACAGGATGCCCTGGAAGGCCCCACAATGTCATGTTTCCCCTTCTTGCGATGATAGTTGGTTTACCAGGACTGATAGACACCCCATGGGCCACTATCTCTACCCCCTCCAGGGAAAGGAATGAGTCTAAGGTAAAATCTTTTGTGCCAACAGAGCTCCCCCCGGAAAGCAGAACAACATCTGCCTGAGATATTCCTTTCTCAATCAGTGATTTCAGATCCTCGAATCTATCCCTGGTTATCCCAAGATAGATAGGTTCTGCCCCTGATTTAATGCAAAGACCTCCAAGGGTGTATGTATTTATGTCCCTTATCTGTCCTGCCTTTGTTTTTTGACTAATGTCCACTATCTCTTCGCCTGTAGATATAATGGCTGCCCTTGGTTTAGTAAATACATCTACCTGGCTTATACCCAGGGCAGCCAAAATACCAAGATCCTGTGGCCGCACTGGGGTTCCTTTCCGCAAAATGACCTGCTCTCTTTTAATGTCATCATCCGGTTGGATCACATTCTCTAATGGGGAAACAGGCCTGCTGATTTCCACAACCCTATCCTCTACAATCTGGGAATATTCTATCATGACCACTGCATCAGCACCCTCTGGTAGCATACCCCCTGTTGGTATCAGGGCACACTCGCCCCTCTTAAAGTCGAAATTTGGTATCTCACCGATCCTGACTTCTCCAACAATAGTGAAGGGTGCCGGCAGATTCTCGCTGGCACCAAAGGTATCCCTGGCAGCAAGGGCATATCCATCCACAGTGCATCTTTGAAATCCTGGTAGATCTTCACCGGATATGATATCTCTTGCCAGGATCCTGCTCAGGGCACCTGTTATATGGACAGATTCAGTTCCCAAAGGTATAATATTCTTCAGGGATTCAAAGATATCCTCTGCTGTCTTTACCTTGAAGAATGAGCGCATGAATGATATATGTCATAAATGACATGAATAATCAACCATTATTTATAGGCGCTCTCAGTAGAGAGCTTTGCATAGTTAGAGGTTTTTCTTTGGGTATGGGTTGGGAAAGAGAAAAAGGATTAATGGGGATCTAATGGAGTGAGTCTTTTTCAGCCAGTTTTTCTCTACATCTGGCTATATAGATAAGTGTTTTCCCATATTGGCCGAGATCAGGGTAGTGGGTGATAAGATACTCAAAACGCCTCAGTGCTGCCAGATAATGACCGGCCTTGAAATAGAAATGACCAACATAAAATTCATACTCTGCAAGGTTAATAAGACATTCTCTGATTTTTCTCTGGGCCTGTAAGGAAAATGGATTAGTCGGGAATTCTCTCCTGAGCCTTTCAAACTCTTTTAAGGCCTCTTTTGTATCGGTCTGATCACGGTCAATGCTATTCATCCTGAGAAAGCTACACATACCTTGCCGGTAGATAACATAGGGAATAGATTTGTTCTTTGGGTGAAGCTTTTCAAATTCTATATATTCCTCCAGGGCCTCCTCAAACTCCTTCCTTTTAAAAAGGGAATCTGCCAATTTTAATTCCGCTTGAACAGCCAATTTACTGTAAGGGTATCTGTCTTTTAGTTTTTGAAAAGATTCCACTGCCTTAGCGTAATTATCATCTCTAAACGCTGAAGTACCTTCATTCATCAGTTCTTCCGGCGATTTCTCGGGCTCCTCCCCTCTGAACCAAGAGCAACCGGTAAATAAAACAATCAAAAGCTGAATAAGAATAAATTTCTTAAGTATGTAACTTTGGCTCATATGATATTATGTCTCGTCGGAATTTCTGCAACTCATTCTCTGGAGAAATGGAGTGCTGGAGTGCTGGAGTATTGGGTAGAAAAAATTGAATATTGATGTTGGAAATTCACAATTGTCAATAGTCAATATTCAATAGTCA
>CAZMUW010000014.1:0-13642 GCA_964569645.1 uncultured Desulfobacteraceae bacterium
TGCTACCAAGGCTCACGCGATAATGGCCATGGCAATCATCACCTCAAGCAGGGTGATACCAGGCCTCTTTTTGGAGTACTGGAGTATTGGAGTATTGGAGTATTGCTCTTGTTTTGTGTTGTCCCTCTTCTCCATGACTCCATTTCTCCAAGACTCCATTTCTCCGGTCCTCCTATATGATTCCAATATCCACATATTTATCATAAATCTTTATCGTTCCAAGAAAAGGGCTTAAGGCCAGGCTAAATTCCCTGCCGTCCTCTGCCCCAAGATGGATCACCGTTTGTTCGATATATCCCTTCTTGCTAAACCGGATAGCTACCTCCCCATCTACCTTCTTTCCCTTCCCCCTGCACCAAACATCCAGGATCCTAACGCCCCGGGGCAACTTGAAGGCCCTTTCCTGGGCGAGTGCCCTTTCCTCTTCGCCTATGCCAGCAGGCTCTATCCATAACCGATTCGATTCAAGATCAAGATGAAATATATAGACCTGTTGCTCCCTAATTGCCTCGTTTCTTATGCCCTTTACTAAACCAACAATCCTCCTTGTCGTGGTCTTCAAGTCATCAGTTACTGTGGCATATTTAAACCTTGGGATGCT
Organism: uncultured Desulfobacteraceae bacterium; assembly: GCA_964569645.1. Taxonomy (GTDB): domain Bacteria; phylum Desulfobacterota; class DSM-4660; order Desulfatiglandales; family B25-G16; genus JABXJZ01. The sequence continues at coordinate 602 of CAZMUW010000014.1, forward strand.
TAGCCCAAGAAATAAGCCAATTAAGACCACTACAACCGCCAGCTCAATCAATGTATAGCCTTTTGTAGTGTTCATTGTGTTTGTAGTGTTTATAGGGTTTATAGTGTTTTTTGGGTTCCTTAAGCTCATAGTATAGGAGTTTCCATTTTGGTCACATATTAACACAGATTATCAGGATATTATCGATTACTTACATCGTCAAATGGTTGAGTCGTGGATTAGTTGTTATTAAAAAAATATTGGGCAAAAGCCCCAAAATTGGACATTTGACTTTTCGTCTAATGTAACATATTCATATTATTGTCCTTTTTATACAACTCAACCACTTAACCAGTTTCTATTTAACGAAGTCTGGATTAGGTATTTTAACACAACAAACCCAACAAACCCAATGAACAGAGAAACTGTTTCCAGACGGAAACAAACTACTCCAGCTCCCAGCTGTTAATATCCTGATCCTTATCCTCGCCACCTGGTTCTCCGTCAGGCCCGTACGATATAAGGTCGTAATCGCCGTGAATCCCAGGGCAAAGATAAACATATTCGTTGCCCCATGGATCCTTTGGGACCTTTCCTTTCTCCAGGTATCCCCCTTCCCTCCAGGCCCTGGGAAGCTGGCCCACCGCAGGAGGTTCTACAAGCGCCTGTAGGCCCTGTTCAGTGTCAGGATAATAGCCGTTATCCAGCTTGTATAGCTTAAGTGTAGTCTCTATGCTCTCGATCTGAATCCGGGCCTTCATACGCCGGGCCTCTTCAGGTCTACCCATTATTCTTGGAACAATGAGCCCAGCCAGAATACCAAGGATAACAATAACCACCATGAGTTCTATCAGGGTAAAACCAAAGGTACCACCAAACCTATGTCGCATCATAATGCCTCCATTAAGCGTTGGAGTACTGGAGTGTTGGAGTACTGTATTTTTCGTTTTTTCCATTCATCCACTACTCCATCACTCCACTCTTCAAGGTGTTCACCGGATCATCTGATTCATCTCAAATATGGGGAGTAATATGGAAATAACAACAAATCCAACAATCAGGCCCATCACCAGGATCATAACCGGCTCGAGCATTGAGGTCAATGCCATGATGTGGGATTCTACCTCTCTTTCATGGGTGTCTGCAATTTTATTCAGCATGGTTTCCAGCTCCCCGCTTTGCTCGCCTACAGATATCATTTGTACTACAATGGGTGGGAACCATCGGCTTTGGTCAAGGGTACTGGCAAGGCTCTTACCTGCCTGAATATCTTCTACGGCGTTATCAATAGCCTTTCCAATTAGAGAATTATCAACAATCTTCCCGACAATCTGAAGAGCGGTTATAAGGGGAACGCCACTCTGGAGAAGGCTCCCGAGGGTCCTTCCAAATCGAGAAAGGGCAATCTTCTGGTTAATAGGTCCAAGAACAGGAATGCACAGCTTGAGTTTGTCCCATATGTAATGAATCCCTGGCCTTTTTTTTATTTGCTTTAGTATTACAATACCAATAAAGAAAGCCAGCAAGATAACCCACCAGAAAGATAGCAAAAAATTACTCACTTCTATGAGGACCATGGTTGAGAGAGGTAGGGTTTGATGCATCTCAGTGAAGATCTTTGTAATATTAGGGACGATGAAGGTTATAAGGAAAAAGAGGACTGCGGTTCCAATTAATGACATAAAGACTGGATAGGCCAGGGCAGCCTTAAAGCGCCCTCTCAAGGTCTGTTGATGTTCACCAAATTCTGCCAGACGATCCAGAACCACATCAAGAGATCCTGAAGCCTCACCGGAGTGGACCATGTTAATGTATAAATTTGAAAATAACTTGGGATGTTGAGATAGGGAGAAGGCCAGGCTGTTACCCTCGTTGACAGACTCCTTTATCTGGGCCATAATCTTCTTAAGCATTGGATTGGTGATCTGGGATATTAGGGCCTCTAAAGATTTAACGAGCGGAACCCCGGCCCCTAATAAAATGGACAGTTGCCTCGTCATTACAGAAATCTCTCCAGGCTTGACCCCCTTGAGAAAACCGAAGAGAGAGACTGGACCAGAAGGAAGGCCCCTGGTCTTGGGAACTGCCTCCTTTACCTCAACCGGAAACATCCCTGAGCCCCTGAGCTTCTGGCGGACTACCACTGGGCTGTCTGCATCAAGGATGCCCTTCAGGGTCTTTCCTGAGTTATCAAGGCATGTATATTCATAAACCGGCATAATGTAATGATCTATTTAGTTTTTTTCAATATAGAAAATTTTAAGAAAATTTCAAGCGTAGATAATATAAACATAGCTTAATATTGAATATTTTAGCAATACCTATCTCTTATGTCAACCTATGGCCACAAAAGGTATGCTTAAAAAAGCAACTACAAATTATTGGTAATTACTCAATATACTATCAAGTTAAGTGCCTAAAGTTAAAGGAACAAAAATGACCATCACATGCTTTGAGCCAGTTTTTATTGGTTTAAAAATGGGATTTCCTATCCTACTGACTTAATTTATATTTTTTGATTTTCTATGTAAGCTTGTCGCGATCTGCTCAAGTTGGCACGCCTATTGCTAAATAAATAGAGCGGATAATTCGTGAATCGGAACAAGACATGAAAATCACCGTTACCATTTAGCCCAAGAAACGATTGTGACTCAACTTTTGAAGGTTACTAACTAAGAGATTTCTTGACATAACAGTTGAAGATAGTTAAGCTTATCTTTACTAAATACTCAATAGATTTGAGATAAATAGTTAGGAGGATAAATCATGCCTGTTTATATTTGGGCTGGAAAGAACAAAAGAGGAGGTGTATCGAAAGGTGAATTGGAGGCCCATGATGAAAGGATAGCAAGGCTACAACTAAAGAGGAGGAATATCGAAGTAACCAAACTCAAACCAAAGGCTAAAGACGTTTTTGAAAATATCTCATTTATGCAGCCTAAGGTCACCAATAAAGATATTGTTATCTTTACCAGGCAGTTCTCTACAATGATCGATGCAGGTCTTCCTCTTATTCAGGGGCTAAATCTGTTGGCGGAGCAGATGGAAAATAAGACCTTTAAGGGTATTCTTAAACAGGTAACCAAGGACGTTGAAGGCGGTTCAACCTTAGCAGATGCCTTGGGTAAACACCCCAAAGTATTCGATGACTTGTTTGTCAACTTAGTTGCTGCCGGGGAGGTTGGGGGTATCCTTGACACTATTTTGCAGCGCCTGGCTGCCCACATCGAGAAGTCGGAAAAGCTAAAATCCAAGGTAAAAGGTGCCTTAGTCTACCCTATTGCTGTGTTAGGCGTTGGCATACTTGTCATGACTGTTATTATGATCTTTGTCATTCCTGTTTTTCAGGAGATGTTTTCCGGTCTTGGAAAGGGATTGCCAGCACTGACCCAGGTGGTCATTAACATAAGCAATTTTACTAAAGGAAACATCCATTACATGATTGCGGGACTGATTGTCTTTGTATGGATCTTTAGGAGATATAAAGGAACAAGTTCAGGAAGAAGGAATATGGATAATATTTTAATAAAGCTCCCAATTTTTGGGGAGCTTATCAGGAAGGTGGCTGTTGCCAGGTTTACAAGGACTCTTAGTACTATGCTCAGTAGCGGTGTTTCTATCTTAGACGCCCTGGAAATAACAGCCAAGACAGCCGGAAATAAGATCGTGGAGGAGGTTATTTATGAGGCAAGAATCAGCATCGCTGAAGGGCAGACAATTGCTGAACCCCTTTCCGAGTCAGCAATCTTCTCCGGCATGGTTAGCCAAATGATCTCCGTTGGAGAGTCAACCGGTGCATTGGATACCATGTTAGAAAAGATAGCCAATTTTTATGACGACGAGGTTGACGCTTCGGTTAATGCCTTGACAGCTTTGCTGGAACCGCTCATGATGATGTTTTTAGCCGGCACCTTAGCGCCAATCATCATTGCCATGTATCTTCCCATATTCAAGATGGCTTCAGCAATGGGCGGCTGACTCAAACAACTATGGTCGAAACTGATCGAGACTATGCGCAGAAAGAGACCCTTTCCCGCCTTCAATTATTGATGTTTCTGAGGGTGGGCTTGGTTTCCCTTCTCTTAGGCGTGGCGATTATTATTCAGGTAAGGGAAACAAAAACCTATTTTGGCGAGATCTTAAATGCGCACTACTTCCTTATTGCTTTAATCTATTTCCTCACATTTTTTTATGTTATTGCACTTAAGTACATAAAAAATCCTTCCAGGCTTGCCTATATTCAAATTCTCCTCGATACCATTTTCATAACAGCCATCATTTACACAACAGGTGGTATTGAAAGTATATTCTCCTTTCTTTATCTGTTGAACATAATCTCAGGTGGTATAATCCTTTATCGGCATGGTGGAATGGTAATGGCCTCTTTTAGCAGTGTCCTGTATGGTACATTTCTTGATTTAAGTTACTATGAATTGATTCAACCAATAGGTTACCGCTTTCCCTATATCCAGGAGTACCAGAGTAGTGAGATCTTTTATATGATTCTTGTTAATGTAGCTGCCTTTTACCTGGTAGCCTTTTTGAGTAGCTTTCTATCCGAGCAGATCCGGAGGGGCAGGGTTGAGCTCAAAGCCAAACAGAAAGATATAGCCGATCTGGAGATGCTTAAGGAAAATATCATTCAGAGTGTCTCCTCGGGACTTGTTGCATTAAACGGGCATGGCAAGATTATTGTCTTTAATAGAGGAGCGGAAAGGATATTTAATATTGATTCCGGAGATGCTATCCGCAAGGATATTAATGATATAATCCCTTTTATAATGCCCTATCTTAAGGTTAATAAACCGAATAAATTCAGCCAGCTCTCTTATAAAAGGAGTGACGGCCAGCAAATCGAGCTTCTTTTAAACATTTCCCCTTTAAAAGAACAGGGTGGAAGAAAGAAAGGGGAGATACTTGTCTTTCAAGATACGACCAGGATCAGGGAGATGGAGCGAGAGGTAAAGAGAATGGAAGATCTGGCTATGCTTGGAGAATTGGCCGCTGGAATCGCTCACGAGATAAGAAACCCTTTAGCTTCAATAAGCGGTTCTATACAGGTCTTAGATGATGGCTTATCAAAAGAAGATGCCCCTATTAACAAAAGGTTGATGGAGATCATCCTTAGGGAAATAAACCGACTAAATCATCTTGTAAATGATTTTTTGCAGTTTGCCAGGCCCCAAAGAGTAGAAATTGGAGAATTTGATCTTAATCAATTGATTATGGATACCTTTTATATCTTTCAAAATAGCCAAAACTGGTCTCAGCATTTAGATGTAGAAACAAGATTCTTTAGCCCATTAAGGATTAAGTCTGATCAACAACAGGTAAAACAGGTATTTTGGAATATTTTTCTGAATGCATGCGAGGCCATGCCAGAGGGCGGACTTATCCGTGTTAGGACGGATAAATTCAGGGAGTTTAACAGAAAGGGTGAATTAGTAGATTCAGTAAGGGTAAAAGTAGAGGATAATGGGCCGGGTATAGAGCCTAAAGTAATTAAGGATATGTTTAAGCCTTTTTCTACAACCAAAGAGGGTGGATCCGGCTTAGGCCTGGCTATAGTTAAAAGGATTGTGGAGGGTTTTGGGGGTGAGGTTTCAGGCCAAAATCTCCAAAATGGAGGTGCGGCGATAACCATCCTTTTGCCTCTTTCTATTTAAAAAGGGATAGAAGAGGACAAGGGATATTGAGCAGGTTTTAAAACCCTATGCATATATATCAACAACCCTGGTTTTCAAAGATAATGCATCCGAGTAGATATCTGGGGGAGGAGATAAATTCTATCAAGAAAGACCCTTCCAATGTTGAGGTCTATATTGCTTTAGCCTTTCCTGATGTTTACGAAATCGGGATGTCCCATTTGGGGCTAAAAATTTTATACCATATCTTAAACTCCCAGAACTGGCTTTCAGCAGAGAGGGTCTTTGCACCATGGGTAGATTTAGGATCTGAGCTCAAAGAGAGGGACATTCCCCTTGCCTCTCTTGAATCAGGTAGACCTCTATCTGAGTTCGATATTGTCGGTTTTAGTTTGCAACATGAGCTCTGTTATACAAATATTCTTTCCCTGCTTGATCTTGCAGACATCTCCTTCTTATCTGAAGAGAGGGGGTCTATGGATCCATTGATTATCGCAGGTGGCCCTGCATGCTTTAACCCGGAGCCTGTAGCCAAGATATTTGATGCCATTGTTATAGGCGATGGAGAGGAAGCAGCACTTTCTATCTGCCGAGCCGTAAGGGAATGGAAATTGGATGGGAGAAAGAGCAGGTTTGAGTTGTTAAAAAGGCTCTCAAAGTTCAGAGGTATATACATCCCCTCTTTCTTTAAACCCCATTATGATACAAAGGGAATCATACAATATTTAGAACCCTTGATAGAAGGATACACAGGTGTTGAAAAGGCCATAGTCCCTGATCTTAACTGCTATCCCTTTCCCTCAAAGCAGATAGTTCCATTTACAGAGCTGGTTCATGATCGATTCACCATTGAGATTGCCAGGGGCTGTAGCCGGGGGTGTCGTTTTTGTCAGGCCGGGATGATATATAGGCCGGTTAGGGAACGGGATCCTCTTGAAATATTGCGCATAGCTGAAACCGGTTTACATGAGACAGGATTTGAGGATCTATCCCTTCTCTCTTTAAGCTCAGGCGATTATAGCTGTGTCCTTCCTTTACTAAAGGAATTAATGGTAAAGGTGGCAGATAGACATGTTGCTGTTAGTTTCTCGTCTTTAAGGATTGATAGGATCATTTCTTTATTAATGGAAGAGATAAAGAAAGTCAGGAAGACTAGTTTTACTATTGCACCTGAGGCAGGCAGCCAGAGACTTAGAGATGTTATCAATAAGGGATTGATAGATGATCAGATCCTGGATACAGCCAGGGAGATTTATGAGGGGGGCTGGAACCTGATCAAACTTTATTTTATGATAGGTCTTCCTTATGAGGGAGATATTGATCTTAAGTCCATAGTTGAATTGAGTAAAAGGATTTCCAGATTAGCACCTAAGGGAAGAAAGGGACATGTGCTGAATGTAAGTATTGGCTCCTTTGTTCCAAAGTCGCATACACCTTTTGCATGGCTGCCCCAGATTGAGCTTGAAGAGAGCAAACGAAGAATCAATCTAATCAGGGAAGGACTACAGAGTCATAGAGTGAGGGTCAAATGGAACAAACCAGAGGCAAGTTGGCTGGAAGGGATTTTTGCAAGGGGGGATAGGAGATTAACCGGGGTATTGGTTGAGGCATGGCAACAGGGTGCCCGTTTTGACAGTTGGAGCGAGCACCTTAACTTAGATATCTGGAAGAAGGCCTTCCAAAGGCACCGCCTTGATCCGGATTTTTATCTTCTTCGAGAAAGGGGTCATGATGAGATCCTGCCCTGGGAACATATCAATCCCGGTATATCTAAGGAATTCCTGCTTGGGGAGTGGCAAAAGGCTATGAAGGGTGAAGAAACACCCGATTGCAGGAAGCATTGTTTAAACTGTGGTGTCTGTAACGGTTCTAACATTGCCCCGGTTTTATTTGATAGCCGGCATCCTTTCCCGCCTGCAAAGCCCGCCCGGCATAGCAAGGCTTCAGCCGAGGCGGACGGGCAGGGCGAGGCGGGCAGGGCGAGAGCGTTGCGGGCAGGGAGGCCCGCCGTCCTGCCGAGGGACAAGGCGGACAGGCACGAACGGGCAGGTAAAGAAGAGGTTACGTCTCAATCAAAAGAATCAAAGGAAAAGGTTAAAAGATATAGGCTGCGCTTTACAAAACTTGAAAAGACCCGACATCTTAGTCACTTAGAGCTTGTCAGGCTGTTTATAAGGGCATTCAGAAGAGCTGGGATGGATTTGGCTTATTCTTGCGGATATCATCCCATGCCAAAGGTATCCTTTGCATTGGCTCTCCCTGTGGGAGTAGAAAGCCTGAGTGAGATAATGGATGTTCAAGTTAAGAATATTCAAGATATTTCTCTAACAATTGAACGACTTAACACGGAGCTACCCTCCGGCATCAGAGTTCATTTTATGGAGGAGATATCGATAAAGGCGCCTCCTCCCAGGATTAAAGAAAGCAATTTTCATGTCAGGATAGATGGATTTTTCAACAAAGAGGATCTGGATAGGTTTTTAAGCGTAAATACCTTTCCAGTAATCAGGCAACGCAGAAATGGTGATAGGACAATTGATATTCGATACCTGGTAAAGGATTTAAATCTGTTATCAAAGGACGAGCTGGAGTTAGTTGTAAGACACGGAATAGGCCCGGAAATGAAGCCTGCCGAGATAATAAAAGAGGTATTTGCCCTTCCCGATAGCCAGATGGAGGGGATTAGGATTCTAAAAACAAAGGATGTCCATATTTGAGGACTGCCGATGAGCAATGAGCTGGTAATAAACGCCAGACCACATGAGACAAGGGTGGCCCTGGTGGAAAATGGAACGGTGGTTGAGCTTTATATCAAAAGAGGTGCTGAACAGGAGCTCGTGGGGAATATTTATCTGGGTAGGGTGTTACGGGTTCTACCCGGAATGCAGGCGGCCTTTGTAGATATAGGTATTGATAAAGCAGCTTTCTTATATGTAACGGATGTCTATAATGACCTTCACCACTGGGAGCAGGTCATGTTACAAGAGGCAGATGATGATAGCTTAGAAGCTGTCACCCCTTTGCGGATGCGGTTCTCAAAGGGGAGTGATATTAATATAGAAGGGCTCCTCCAGGAAGGTCAGGATGTCCTGGCTCAGGTTTCTAAGGAGCCTTTAGGTACAAAGGGTGCCAGGTTAACCTCTCACATAAGCCTTCCTGGACGTCATCTGGTCTTTATGCCCACCGTTGACCACATTGGTGTTTCACGCAGGATAGAAGATGAGAAAGAAAGAACCAGGTTAAAAAAAATCATGCAGGAGCTAAGGCCGCCTGGTGCGGGTTTTATTGTGAGAACTATAAGTGAGAGGACACCTAAAGAAAAGTTGAAATCCGAGATGGAGTTCTTAACCAGATTGTGGACGAATATTCAGAAGCGGAAAGAAAAATCTTCTGCCCCCAGCCTTCTTCACAAGGAATTAACAGTTACCTTAAGGGCCGTGCGGGATCTTTTTACCAGAGAGATTGACAGGCTGGTGATCGACTCAATGGAGGAGTATCAATTAATAACGGGATTTATAGACACATTTGCTCCAAATCTTAGGTACTCTGTGGAGCTCTATGAAGGCAGGGAACCTATATTTGATGCCTATGGTATTGAGATGGAGATAAACAGAGCCCTGGATAAAAAGATCTGGTTAAAATCTGGCGGATATATTGTTATTGAATCAACGGAGGCCCTTTCGACTATAGATGTTAATACAGGAAGTTATGTAGGAAAAAGAAACCTGGAAGAAACAATTGTAAAAACAAATCTGGAAGCAGTTAAGGAGATTGCCTATCAACTAAGATTAAGGAACATCGGGGGTCTGATTGTCATTGACTTCATAGATATGAATAGAGAAACGGCCAGGGAAAGGGTCTTTCTGGCCCTCAAGGAGGCCCTGGAAAAAGATAGGGCCAAGACCAATGTCCTGAAGATGTCGGAATTAGGGCTAATTGAGATGACCAGGAAAAGGACAAGGGAAAATATAAATCTCTTCTTAACCGAGCCTTGTTTATACTGTGACGGGAGTGGTCGACTTAAATCACCGACCACAATCTGCTATGATATCTTCAGGGATCTGGAAAGAGAGTCTGCCTCAGGCGGGGAGGGCAAGATCTATCTTTTGGTAAATCCTGAGATAGAAAAGGTTTTAAAGGAGGAAGAAAGATATTCCGTTATGGAACTGGAAAAAAGGATCAATCGGCACATTACAATAATTGGAAAGAATAATTTTCATCTTGAGCAGCATGAAATAAGTCTTCAGTAAGCATCTTTGTAACCGTTCACACCAAGTCTATTTGTAATACTTCACAATTGTTGTCATAGGACCTTTTTTCCGGACAGTAAAGCCTAACGCCTTGTTTATGGGCTGCTCTATCTTAGAGCGATTAGGTGCGTCTTTCATTATCTGCCTAATTCGATATCTCGATGTGTTAAGATGATAAGATTTGTTGTTTTTTTAAGCTCTCTAAAGATATTATCGGCAATACTTACAGACCTGTGTGTCCCTGCTGTACATCCTACGGCAATAGTCAAAGATGATTTCCCCTCTTTTTCGTAGTGAGGGATGAGGTAGTTAAGGAGGTCTAAATATTTCTTAAGGAAGATATGGGTCTCTTTCCACCTATCCATAAATTCTTTGACCCTTGGGGACGTGCCGTCAAGGTTTTTTAATTCTTGAACAAATTGAGGGTTAGGCAGGAACCTAACATCAATAACCAGATCCGCATCATGGGGTATACCGTATTTGAACCCGAAGGATAGAAGGTAAATCTTCATCCTTTTTGCAGGAACTGCCTTTAGGACATGATTTAAGATAATCTCCTTCAATTCATGAACATTGTAATTTGATGTATCGATTATGAGATCTGCAATCTCCCTCAGTCCTTTCAATTCCTTTCTTTCAGCTTGAATCCCTTCAATAAGGCCCTTTTCTTCACTGAGAGGGTGTTTTCTTCGGGTTTGACTATACCTCCTTAGCAGGATCTCTGTGGATGCCTCAAGAAAAAGGATCTCAAAGAGGTATCCTTCTTCTCCGAGTTTGGTAAAAATATCATGATATCTTTGAAGAAACTCTCTCTCCCTGAGATCCATAACCATGGCAAGTTTAGTTATTTGTGAACCAGTCTCTGCCCTTAACTCCAAAAACTTGGGCAGCAGGATCACTGGCAGATTATCTACACAGAAGAAACCAGCATCTTCGAGGGCATTTATCGCTGTGGTTTTTCCTGATCCTGAAAGACCGGTAATAATTATAACTTTAATATTTTTCATTTATCCGGAGTTTGTCAAATGGTCAAATGGTTGAGTAGTTAAGTAGTTGAGTCGTTTAGTTTTTGTTGCTTAACCACTTAACGACTCGACGACTCAACTATTATCTTCTTATAAATACCACTCTTAATAATGTCTTCCGTCTTTATCATCCCTTCCCGGATAATCAGAGGAGGATCAATTGTCACATCAAGCATAGTAGATGGATATTTTCCTTCTGTTATTCCTCCATCTAATATTAGATCCAGATCATCACTTAAGCATTCTACAACCTGATCAGCCATTATGCAAGGAGGGCTTCCGGAGATATTGGCACTTGTTCCGGTAATTGGTACATTCAGGGCCCTTGAGAGGGCATTGGCCAAAGGATGACTGGAGATCCTGATGCCCACCTTTCCTTTACCTGCTGTCAACACTGATGGCAAGAGAGGAGAAGATAGAAAGATCATAGTGAGGCCGCCGGGCCAGAATTTTTTTCCCATCCTATTTGCCCCTGGTGGAATAGAGACAACGTATTTAGGGAGTTCCCGTAGGGAAGAAATCAAAATGAGGACGGGGAGACCGGGATCCCTTTTTTTTATCTTAAAGAGCCTTTTGATCGCACGAGGATTGGTTGCATCTACACCCAGGCCATAAAAAGATTCTGTGGGAAAGGCTACAATGCCTCCTTCTGAGATGGTTTTAACAGCTTCATTGAGGGCCTTTCTTAAGGATTCATCCGAATTAATTTTGACTAAATAGCTCAATCTTTCTCGACCCCTTTTACTCCCAATCTCAGGCCCTCTTTGTAGGTCTCCAATCTCCTGGCAATGTCAGCATACTTGAGGGCCAGTATCTGGGCGGCAAATATCGCAGCATTCCGGGCACCACCTCTGCCAATTGCCATGGTAGCTACAGGGACGCCTGGAGGCATCTGGACTGTTGACAGGAGCGAATCTATTCCCTTAAGGGAAGAGGAGTCAATAGGTACCCCGATCACTGGTAATGTGGTATAGGAAGCCAGGACCCCAGCTAGATGGGCTGCCCAACCAGCACCTGCAATGAGAACCTCTATCCCTCTACCAGAGGCACTGATAGCGTAGTCCCTGGTTTTATCCGGAGACCTGTGAGCAGAAGATACGGTTATTTCGAAATGTATGTCCATTTCTTTTAGGGTCTTTACACATTCCTCCATTACATCCCTGTCTGAGGTGCTTCCCATGACTATTCCTACCAATGGTTTATCTTGCATAATCGCAATCCTTACTTAGGTTTTTATGTTTTTCAGTATACAAGTATCTTGTGTCTTCTTAGGTGATTTCGAATTACTCTACTTTATTACACCAATTCAGTGCACCATAGCAAGACCCTTCTGATTACATTAAAGCCCCCATTTTTCCCTGGTACCAGTCGATCGTTGTTCAGCATTATTTTTTCTTGTCATGGTAAAGTAGTGCTGATACCATGCATAAAGAGAAAAAATCAGGGAGAAGAGATGCCTATCTATGAGTTCTACTGTGAAAGGTGTAATACCATTTTCAATTTTTACTCAAAATCAATAAATACAAGCAAACAACCGATCTGCCCTAAATGCAGAGAGATGAAATTAAGACGATTTCTATCGAGCTTTTCTGTTCTGAGGGAAAGGCATGAGGGCAACATAGAAGATTCCCTCCCTTTTGATGAGGAAAGGATGGAAAGTGCTGTTGGTATGCTTGCACAGGAAGCTCAAAATATTAATGAAGATGACCCTAAACAGGCAGCTAACGTAATGCGCAGACTTTCTGAAATGACCGGGTTACATATGGGAAAGGGGATGAAGGAGGCATTAGAGAGGATGGAGGCCGGGGAAGATCCTGAAAAAATTGAGGAAGAGATGGGAGATATTTTGGAGGAAGAACCATTTTCTCTCCCGGAAAAGAAGGTAGCAAGAGAAAAGCTCAAAATTCCCTATAGAGATGAAACCCTTTATGAATTATAGTAGGCGACATTTTGCCTGGCGGCTTCAAAATCAATTCTGTCATGAACAACTAAAAAGAGGAATCGTCTTAGATTTCCTAAAAATCGCAAAAACCCTTCAGGTTTCGAAAACAGCGTTAACGTTAGCTGATTTGGTTATGTTGTAACCCTTGAACCCCTGGCCCAGACCTGGCATGTCAAGATGCGGTGATGGAAAGCCAAGAA
>CAZMUW010000015.1:0-13615 GCA_964569645.1 uncultured Desulfobacteraceae bacterium
TGACCCACTTACTACAGTTGTTGTAGGGGCAGGAAAGGTATTGGATAATCTGTCGATTTTAAGAGAGATTATGGTAAAATAAACAAAGAGTTTAGGTTCACAATAATTGGCCATCTTTTTAGGGCATATACCAAAATGGGTTTCTTACATCTTCATTTTATTATCCCTGGTCTTGCTATCTTTAAGTATTGGCAAGGGATATGAATGGAATCCAGGAGAAAAGCTTACAACCGAGATAACCGCCCCTTTTCAAAAATATTTTATGGGGACGATATCTATATCAAGGGATATATGGAGAAATTATTTTTTCTTAGTTGAGACACGCCAAGAGAATTTGCTTCTTAAGAAAAGGATAGACCTCCTCAAGATCGAAAATAGCAAGTATCAAGAGCTATCGTTGACTAATCAGCGCCTCCAGAAACTCCTAAACTTTCAAGAAAATACCGATGAGCCTCTTTTGGCAGCAAGAGTGATCGGGTGGGATTCAAGCGGAATGTTTAAATCCATAACTCTGGATAAAGGGGAAAATGATGGTCTTAAGATAAACATGCCGGTGGTTAATTCAGAAGGAGCTGTCGGAAAGGTGGTTTCTATCTCCCCTAATTATGCCCAGGTATTGTTGATTACAGATCAAAACAGTGCTGTTGACGGGCTGGTTCAGAGATCAAGAGGGAGAGGAATGGTAAAAGGAAGTGGATCAAGTGAATGTTATTTTGATTATGCAATAAAGACATGTGACATAAAAACAGGTGACACTATTGTAACCTCAGGATTGGGAAGGATATTCCCCAAAGGTCTTTACCTGGGTATAGTTAAAAAGGTTAATGATTCCCCCAATAAGCTATTCAAGGATGTTAGGGTAGCCCCGGCTGTAGATTTCTCTAAGTTGGAGGAGGTTCTCATAGTTTTGAGATCAGGTTTTGTACCCTTAGGAAGGCTGGAGATTCAATAAAACGTAACAGTTCCGCCACTAAGGCACTAAGGCACAAAGAAGGGATATGAATTATAAAACTTTATCAAAAAGAGAAGAATCAATAGCTGAAAAACTGTAGATGCAGCATATACCGTTTATTAAAAATGGCATTAAATGAATTATATTATAATCTTTGTGTCTTCGTGTCTTTGTGGCTGAACTATTACAATGAAACAAAAAAGGCATTGGAGTGGGGATTAGGTCTTATTTAAAGATAGGGGAAAAGAACGATGTATTTTTCTATCCCATAATCTGGTTAACATGTGGTCTTTTTGTAATTGTAAGGGGAAGCATAAACCATCTTGTAGGTATCGAATGGCTGGATATTGATCTAATTCCTGTCTTCCTCATATATCTCATCGCCAAGGATCAAAACTTTATGGCCGGTTGTCTTGCCTTTTTTATGGGGATATTGACAGACATATTCGCTCCATGTCAGCTTGGTTTGTTTGCTTTTACCTATTCTGCTATTCTTCTTGGAGTTAATCACTGCCGACGATTTTTGGATTTCAACGACATCAAGACCTCAATTTTATTTGTGGCCATTTTCCTTTTGGCCAAATGGTCTTTTCTCATGATTATAATTAGGCCTTTCCCTTTAGGGCAATTTACTCCTTTGATTTCCTTTATTTCTGTTCTAATAACAGGCATGATTACCCCGTATTTATTCTATTTCCTAAATCTGGTAAGAGGAAAAGAGAATCAAAATTATACATAAAAGACACCCCTGGCCCTTTATAGCTATTTTTGGTGACTAATCATGGTATGGCGTTCAGATTTTGATCCAATAGAGACCGAGGTATATCAGAAACGCCTAACGAGGCTAACCCTCTTTGTCCTTATTGTATTTGGCGTCTTGTTTGTACGACTGTGGTTTTTACAAATCATTAATGGTGCCAGATATAGGATACAATCAGAAAGTAATAGCATAGACTTAAGGGATATTTTACCCTTTAGAGGATTGATTTTTGACAGGAATGGCCAACTATTAGTTGATAATAGGCCTTCCTTTATCTTAGGGGTGATTCCGGAGGATATCAAAGACCTTGATGGCTTAATAGGGGATATACGCAGATTGGCCGAAATCGATAGCCTGTCTGCTAAAAATAAGATAAAAGAGGCCCTAAAACGGGATCCTTTTAATCCTGTTTACATAAAAAAGGGCCTGACAAGGGATGAGTTAGCCAGAATAGAAACTAATATTTTTAGCCTGCCAGGTGTATTTATCGAAGTGAAGCCTAAAAGGCGTTACATACACAATACCCTTGCTGCCCATCTAATTGGTTATCTTGGTGAAATCGATAGAAAACAGCTTAATGGGAAGGGATATGAGGAGAATAAGCTCGGCGATTTTGTGGGAAAATTCGGCATAGAGAAAAAATGGCAGAGATATTTGAATGGTGTTAGGGGAGGGCAACAGGTTGAGGTAGATGCCTCCGGCAGGAGATTGAGAGTGCTATACAAAAAGGCGGCAGATCCAGGATTTAATGTCTATCTGACGATAGATAAGGATCTTCAGATGTTGGCCGAGAGATCCCTGTATAATAAAGTAGGTGCTATTGTTGCCATGAATCCAAGTAGCGGAGAGATATTAGCTATGGCAAGTAGCCCAACTTTTGATCCTAATGATTTTGCCAAAGGGATGGATAAGAAGCGATGGGAAAGATTGGTCTCCAATCGTTACTTTCCGCTGCAAAATAGAGTAATATCAGGACAGTATCCACCAGCTTCCCTTTTCAAGATAGTAGTAGCTCTAGCAGGATTAGAAGAAGGAGTAATTGATCCCAATGAAAAGATTTTTTGCGGAGGAAGTTATAGTTTTAAGGGGAGGATATATCGCGATTATAAACGGGATGGGCATGGTTATGTCGATTTACACAAGGCGTTGGTTGAATCATGTGACGTCTACTTTTATAAAATTGGCCAAAAGATAGGCATCGATACCATTGCAAAATATGCCAAAAGGTTTGGCCTTAACCGTGTGACAGGCCTACAATTAGGAGATGAAAAACCAGGGCTTATTCCAAATAAGGCCTGGAAATTAAGGCGATGGCGTGCTCCATGGGAAGATGGGGAAACATTGTCTGTGGCGGTTGGACAAAGTTTTACCCTTACAACACCTATCCAAATAGTAAGATTTATATCAGCCCTTTTTAATGGGGGCATTCTTTTTAGACCACAGGTAACGAAATGGATAGGGAGAGGGAATAAGGAAAAGAAATTTGAATTTAAACATGATGTGGCAGGCAGATGGAGTCTAAAAAAAGAAAATATGGAATTGGCAAAAAGGGCCCTGATCGGTGTTGTGAATGGGCCTCATGGAACGGGAAAGAGGGCAAAGCTTGATAGAATAAAAGTTGCCGGCAAGACAGGCACTGCCCAGGTTGTTGCCTCGCCTGTAGAAGAGGAACGCGTAAAAGAAAGACATATTCCATACAAATTTAGAGATCATGCATGGTTTGTGGCTGTTGCTCCTGCTGAAAATCCGGTGATAGCATTGGCAATTATTATGGAGCATAGTGGCCAAGGAGGCATTGTAGCGGCCCCTATCGCAAAAAATATATTCGAGAGTTATCTTATTAAGGTGAGACCTTAGCCCCAACACTTACATCCTCGACGTTTAATCAATAGTGGAAAAGAGATTTTGCAAGGAAGTGGCACCAAAGGAGCAATAAAGCAGTATGTTCGATCGCCGATTGATAAATAACTTTGATTGGGTAATGCTGGCTATATTGATATTTATAGGATTATTGAGTGTTTTCAATCTTTACAGCGCTGCCCATACGATTGGCCGTGGGGGGGGAAGCCAGATTTATGTAAAGCAAATCTGTTGGTATGCTATAGGTTTTTTGATCCTTCTTTTAATGACAACCTTTGACTATCATATTTTAGATCGATTTGCTTATCCATTGTTTATTATCTCCCTGATCCTTCTGGTGGCTGTCATAAAGATGGGCAAAGTAGTACATGGCTCTCAACGCTGGCTGAGCTTTGGTTTTTTTTCTGTCCAACCCTCGGAGATAGTCAAGATATCTGTTATTATTGTTCTTGCTAAATATTTTTCTAATGCAAAAAAGCTGGGAAATTACCGGCTTAGAGACCTATTTAGACCGTTAATCTTGATTGCCATCCCTTTCACAATGATAGTCTACGAGCCTGATCTGGGAACAGCCCTGATGTTGCTCATAATTTCCTTATCAGTTATTGTTTTTGTTAATGTAAATTGGAAATCAATGCTGATATTTTTGTCCACCTCTCTGGTAGCATCACCCTTTTTCTGGATTACCCTTCAGGAATATCAGAAAAAACGGATAATGACATTTTTAAGGCCTGATCTGGATCCCCTGGGTGCTGCCTATCATGTTACCCAGTCGAAGATTGCCATTGGTTCGGGCCTCTTTTGGGGGAAGGGCTTTCTTAAAGGGACTCAGACAAGGTTAAATTTTCTCCCGGAACAACATACCGATTTTTTGTTTTCTGTTTTGGCAGAGGAATGGGGCTTTATAGGATCAGCCATAGTCTTGTTCCTGTATCTATTTTTAATATTATGGTGCCTCAACATAGCCAAAAACACTAAAGATAAGTTTGGTACCCTTATTATTGTAGGTGTTGCTGCATCGATTTTCTGGCACCTGACTATAAATGTCAGTATGGCAACTGGTCTACTCCCCGTAGTCGGAATACCATTGGTCCTGTTTAGCTATGGCGGATCGTCTGTCATTTCCACTATGGCTGCTATGGGTTTGATAATGAATGTAAGCATGAGGAGGTTTCTATTTCAGGGATGATTATCAGGCAGAGCTGAGGTTTTCAAAAATCTTCTGCTAAAAGTAACCTTTTAAGTAGCGCAATTTTTCTTGCAATCAATAATAAGATAATGTTATTAAGCCGCTGGTAAACATTTAACATGGAGGTAGTAATCAATGAAGAAAAGACAGGATGAGATTAATGCATTTTTAGGCAAGGATACAGAATTTGATGGTAAATTTTCCTTCATGGGCGCTGTCAGGATAGATGGAAATTTTTCTGGTGAGATTTTCTCCAGCGGGACCTTGATAGTAGGGGAAAGTGCAAACATTAAATCCCAGATACATGTTGCTGATATGATAATAAGTGGAGAGGTTCATGGCGATATATTTGGAGAAAATAAGGTCGAGATTAAAGTCCCAGGCAAACTCTTTGGCAATATTCAAGCCCCAAAATTAGTCATTGAGGAAGGGGTTATCTTTGAGGGAAATTGCAAGATGAAAGATCTGGGAAAAGAGATAGAGAAAAAGAAAGACAAAGACAAAGACAAGGCGAAAGCTCTTACCCTGGCCCCTAAAGAAACTGAAGGCCTTTCTGTTTTGAAATAACCAATATATCTCCCCTATAAAATCTTATAAAGATTTTGGTAAGCAATAGAGGTTTAGCATGATTTTAGAATCCCTACAAAAGATAAAGAAGGCAGAGGCTGGGGCAAAAGAGAGGATAGAGAATGCCAAAGAACAGGCAATTAGGGTGGTTGAGGCAGCTAAGGTAGAAGCAGAGAAATTGTTGGCGGAAAGGATGAAAAATGCTCAAAGTCAGTCAGAGAAGATGAGGGAGGATGCCGGAGAGGAGGCAAGGAAAGAGTGCCGGAATATTGCCGGTGAATGGAAAAAGGAAACAGAGGGACTCAGGAAGGAGGCCCAAAAGAACCTGGAAAAGGCCAAAGAACTCATTTTACATTCATTATTAGGTTGAGATTATGTTAAGACCAGCCCGGATGAAAAAGATACAAATACTTGTATTAGAGGGGTTTAGGTATGAGATAATTAAAAGACTGCAAGAGCTCGGCACTATCCATCTTACTGATTATTCTGAAAAACTTGCTGATCCTAATTGGAAGGATCTGCTAAGACCTCACCCTTTCTCTCCAAATATCAGAAAAATAGCAGCCCTTAATATTTCGGTAAATCGATTTTTAGATCTTTTTGAACGCCATGATCCTGAACCAAAAGAAGGTTTCATAAAGGGGGTTTTTGCCCCCCTGCCGCCAAAAAGGCTTGAAACCAAAGAGATCTATGGTAAGGAGCTTCTTGATGCTGTTGACGAAAGCATAGAGAAGATAGAGAGAGAGGTGGAGAGGCCTGTTAAGGAGCTAGAGAAGATTGAAGAAGAGATTGTAGAATCAGAGCGGGTTAAAGGGTTATTGAACATGATTTTACCCTTAGAGATAGATCTATCAGATATAGGGGACTCAGAGTTTGTATCTATCTTTTTAGGTACTATGCCAAAGGAAGAGATAGATAATATAAGAGAAAGGTTAAAGGAGTTGACTATGGGTAACGTTTACCTCGGGGCAGGGGAGACATCTGACAACAGGTTGGCAACACTATTAATCTGCCTCAAGGAACAGGCGTCACTGGTGCTAGCTAATCTTCGCCGGCTGAATTGGGAAAGGATTGAAATAGAGGATCAGCAAGGAAAGCCAAAAGAGGCAATAGATTCCATTAATAAAAAACTCATGGCATTAAACGAGGAGAAGACAAAAAAAGAGACCATCATTGTCGATATAGCCAAAAGATGGCGAGATGAGCTTGAAAAGTACCGGGAACTTTTAATGATTGAGAGACAAAGGGAAGAAAGCCAGAATAAGTTTGCCAAGATGGAGCATGTTGTGGCTATTGAGGGTTGGATACCGGAAGACTCATCCGGCCCGGCCGCTCAGGAGATAAGAGAGATCAGCCATGAGGCATGTGTTATAGCGGTATCGGATCCTGAGGAGGGGGATGATGTTCCAGTACAGTTGAAAAACCCTAAGTTCGTCAGGAGCTTTGAGCTGTTAACACGGCTTTACGGTTTGCCGGCCTATAATGGTGTTGATCCAACCCTATTCCTGGTTCCTGGTTTTCTCCTGTTTTTTTCAATCATGTTAACCGACGCAATGTACGGGATAATCGCCCTTGTGTTGGGCCTCTTATTAATGAGAGGGGGGGGAAGGTATAATCGAGCAATAAGGGATGGGGGAATCATCCTTTCATCAGCAGGGGGTGCTACAATTATCATAGGGGCCCTTTGTGGGGGATGGTTCGGCGGCTTTGGTCTTAAGTTATCCATATTAACAAGACTACAGGTATTTGATCCCATGGTTAAGGTCACTACCTTTTTGCTGATTGCCTTGGCCATTGGCCTGGTCCATGTGAACACTGGTGTAGTGATAAATGTCTTGAATAATCTCAAAAGAAGACAGATGTGGAAGGCCATAACGGAAAACCTCTGGTTCTTATTTCTCCAGCCAGGCCTTGTTTTCCTCTTGATAGGTTATAGGTCAGCAGGCCTACTATTTATAGTCATCTCCCTCATATTGCTTTTAATGGGACATAAGGCCATGTCCATGTTTCAGGTAACCGGTTTCATGGGGGATGTTCTTTCTTACGCCAGGCTTATGGCCTTAGGATTGTGTACGACAGGAATTGCAATGACAGTCAATGTCCTTTCAGAGATGCTTTACGCTGGTAGTTCAATCGGAATCTTTTTTGCTATTATTGTGTTTTCTATCGGGCATCTATTCAATTTTGTCATCAATGCTATGGGGAGCTTTGTTCATGGGCTCAGATTACATTATGTGGAATTCTTTACAAAATTTTATCAAAGCGGGGGAACAGAGTTTGCACCCCTCGAGATGAGGCTTGAAATAGTGGAGATTAAATAAGAGGGAGGTATTGTTATGGAATTATCAACAGGAATAATATTGGCAATTATTGGATCGGCAATCTCTATGGGTGTGGCTGCCATTAGCTCAGGGATCGGAGTTGGTTTGGCCGGTATTGCAGGGGCCGGTGTTATATCAGAGGATCCAAAGAAGTTTGGACCTGTTTTAGTTCTCCAGGCCCTACCGCAAACCCAAGGAATTTATGGTTTCCTGGGGGCTGTTTTGATCCTCATCGGGGTTGGTGTGCTCGGGGGAGAGGTTAAGGAGATCCCTATAGGAATGGGTTACGCCGCCCTTGGAGGAGGGATTGTGATCGGTCTAAGCAGTTTTACGGCCATAGCCCAAGGTGCCATAGCTGCCAGTGGCATGGGTGCTGTAGCCAAAAGGCCGGAAACTTTTGGCCAGGCGATTGTCCTTGCTGTCATGGCAGAGACCTTTGCTATTTTTGGTCTCCTTATCGCTATCCTGATCTTTGTCGGAACCAAGATTATGGGTGGTTAAGATTAAAAAAAGTGCCTAAAGTGCCTAAAGTTGTAAAGTGCCTAAAGTTATCGATTTTGAACGAGGCATGCTATCCCACTTTTAACTTTAGCTCACTTACTTTACTACACAGTCCAAAGTTCTGTCATTCCTGCGAAAGCAGGAATCCACAACCTCTTGATTTTCCTGGATTCCCGCGTTCGCGGGAATGACGGTTCAACCAATACGATATTTCTTTAAAATTCATGTGGTTAGTGAGAACTATGGACTCTCAAGTTACTTTAGTTAAAGAGGGGAATTATGTCAGATGAAGGGGTTGACAAAATAATATCCCATATAGATGCAGAGGCAGAAAAGGAGATATCTGAGATTCTTCTTAAGGCTCAAGCAGAGGCGGACAAGATCAGGAAGGCAGCCCAGGAGAAAGCAGAGAGGGAGGCCGAGAGAACCCTTTCAAATGGTAAAAGAGTCGCCTCCCTTGAAGGACAAAGGATAATCGCCGAGACCAGGATCGATGTTAGACGAAGGAGGATGGATGCTCAAGAAGAGGCAATTACTGCTTCATTTGAAGGGGCTACAAAGGTTTTGGAGGAGTTGGCTGAAAAGGGGAAGCGGGATAACCTTGTATATAAGGATATAATGTTTGACCTGATTGCTTCTGCCTCTGAGATTGTTGCCGGAAACAAACTTGAGTTAGCCTTTAACCAAAGGGATAGCAAAATCTTCAACAAGAAGATGATGGGAGAATTGGCTACATTTGTCAAAAAGAGGACAGGGAGAGATATCTCTCTGGCCTTGACAGATAAGGCCATTCAGTGCCTTGGAGGTGTAGTCGTGAGGGACATTGAGAAGTCTGTGGAGGTTGACAACACCCTTGAGGCCAAATTGAACCGGCTTAAAGAGAGCATAAGGGTGGATGTGGCCAAGGTCCTCTTTGGGGATAGGCTATGATTAAAGATGTCTTTTCATACCTGTATGTCAACGCAAGAATAATGGCAAAAGAGGGGAAGTTTATTTCTTCGGCGAGATGGGAGGATCTATGGGGATGTACATCGCCTGGAGAGATAGTCTCTCTTTTAGAGGGAACAGATTATTTTCCTTATCTCTCAGAAAGGGCTATCAATGAATCTAGAGAACTGGAAAAGGCTCTTTTAGAAGAATTTTCCGAGTTAGGCAGAGAGATCTCCAAGATTATTCCCAAAGGGGCATGGCCTATAAAAGAGTACCTCCTGAGAAGATGGGATGTTATCAATTTAAGAACAATTATTAGGGGAACACACGAAGGTTTAAAGAAAGGGCAACTATTGGATTTCCTTGTTGAGGGAGGCGAGTTAGATCTTACCTTTTTTGGGACCCTTATCGATGCAGAGGGCATGGATGATTTTATTGCCCTCTTGGCAAAGACCCCTTATCAATCGTTAAGCAAGGGTCTTGTTAAATATAATGAGGCTAAAAACCCCTTTTTTTTAGAGGCCTCATTAGATAAAATCTTTTGGGAAGATTTATGGGCAAAGGTCTTAAAGGTAGGGGGCATTAAAGAATTCAGAGATTTTATTGGGGTATGTGTTGAAACCCATAACCTTAAAATTATCTTGAGGGCAAAGAATGACGGGCTCACCTTAGAAGACATTGACCCCTTTTTAATCCCCGAGTGCACATTGTTGAACGAATTGCTCCCTGCTTTTGACGAAGAGGATCTGTCTGGCCTTATCCCCTTTCTGGAAGATACGATATATTTTGAATCCCTTGTAACTGCTCAGGCAGAGCATGAAAGAACCGGTTCTATTTTATCCTTTGAAGAGGTGCTCGACAATCTGGTGCTTAAAAAGGCCGAAGACATAAGGAAAAAAAGGCCATTTGGCCTAGGACCTCTTATCGGGTTCCTGGTATCAAAGGAGACAGAGGTAAAGAACCTTTTGGCTATTGTTAGGAGTACAGAGGTTGATCTGGATAGGGATGAAATCAGAGAATCAGTGATGAGGAAATAATGGAAATCGCCCTGATCGGAGATAGGCACACAGTTTATGGTTTCAGGCTCGCAGGAATAAGAAAAACTTTCCTTATGGAGGAGATCTCCCAGGATATTAGAGAAACACTGAAGGGCCTATTCAGCGATAACATCGGCATAATATTGGTTACCGAAAAGGTAGCTGAGGAGATAGGGAATATATTAGAAGAGGTGGATAGATTTAGGAAAGGTATAATGCCTATAATCGTGGAGATCCCGGATAGCGGTGGACCCTTGCCTGAGAGGATTGATCCCATACGGGGGCTTATTAAAAGGACTATTGGATTCGAGATAACATAGTGAGGAGATTATGGCAGATCAAAAGAGGGGAATAATCCGGAGCATTGCCGGTCCGCTCGTAATCGCCAAAGATATGAGAGGTTGCGAGATGTATGAGGTTGTCAGGGTGGGCCAGGAAGGCTTGATGGGAGAGACGATAAAGCTAATAAGAGATCTGGCCTATGTACAGGTTTACGAGGATACCACCGGGCTTAAACCAGGGGAAAAGGTCGTAAGAACTGGTACTCCCGTATCAGTGGAGCTTGGGCCGGGAATTATTACCAGTTTCTATGATGGAATACAGCGGCCTCTACTTGAAATCAAAAACCTGGCAGGGGATTACATAACCAGAGGGATTAATATTCCCAGCCTGGATCCCGAGAAAAAATGGGACTTCATGCCCACTGCTAAAAAGGGTGATGAGCTTGTTGAGGGGGATTATCTGGGGGAGGTTCAGGAATCAAAGGTTATCCTACACAAGGTAATGGTCCCGCCAGGGATACACGGAAGGGTGTTAGAGATTAAAAGCGGGAGTTTTACGGTTGATGAGGTTATAGCTATCCTAGATGGTGGAGGAGAGAGGAAAGAATTAACAATGAAACAAAAGTGGCCGGTAAGGATAGGAAGGCCCTTAAAGAAAAAACTTAACCCAGAGGTGCCGCTACTCACAGGCCAGAGGATTTATGACACTTTTTTTCCCATAGCCAAAGGCGGGACTGCTGCCATTCCCGGAGGCTTTGGAACGGGAAAAACGGTTAGCCAACACCAGTTGGCAAAGTGGGCTGATTCCCAGGTTGTCGTGTATGTCGGCTGTGGAGAAAGAGGGAATGAAATGACAGAGGTCTTGTTGACCTTTCCGGAATTGGATGATCCAAATACCGGTGAGAAACTGATGGAGAGATCCACCTTGATTGCCAATACCTCCAATATGCCAGTAGCAGCCAGGGAGGCATCTATCTATACAGGAGTCACTATTGCCGAGTATTATAGGGATATGGGATATGATGTGGCCTTGATGGCTGACTCAACATCACGGTGGGCTGAGGCATTGAGAGAGATTTCAGGAAGGCTTGAGGAGATGCCAGGTGAAGAAGGGTTTCCAGCCTATCTGGGTACCAGGCTTGCTGATTTCTATGAAAGGGCAGGAAGGGTAGTGACATTGGGGAAGGAAAAGAGATTTGGATCGGTTTCCATTATTGGGGCCGTATCCCCGCCAGGAGGTGATTTCTCTGAACCGGTTGCCCAAAATACCTTGAGGGTGGTAAGTGCCTTTTGGGCATTGGACACAAACCTGGCAGACCGGAGGCACTTTCCTGCCATCAACTGGTTGACGAGCTATTCGCTCTATCTGGACTTTGTAAAACCCTGGTATGATGAAAACGTAGGCAAGGAATACCAAACCCTCAGAGGAGAGATGATGGCTCTCCTGGAGAAAGAGGCTGAGTTGCAGGAGATCGTGCAGCTGGTTGGTCAGGATGCATTACCGGAGTCAGATAGGGCCTTTCTAGAGGTGGCAAGGATGATTAGAGAAGATTATCTTCAGCAACATGCCTATCACGAAATAGATTCCTATTGTTCCAAAGAGAAGCAATATCTAATGCTTAAGATCATTATGAAATTCTATCAAGAGGTCAACAAGGCAATTGCGTCAGGTATTATGGCGAGCAGAACAGCAGAGGTGAAGGTTAAGGATGAGATAGCTCGAATGAAATACACCCCAAACCAGGATTTTGCCCAGAGATATGAGGAGTTAATAAAGGCCATTGAGAGTGAATTTGAATCTTTGAGGAAGCAAACATGAAAGAGAAGGCCAAGGGTATAAAATCAAGGGAGTACAGGTCTGTTACCCAGGTTGCGGGGCCCCTTCTAATTGTTGAAGGCGTGGAAGAGGTGGCCTATGGAGAGGTTGTTTATATCAGGACACCTGAAGGTGAGAACAGAATGGGTCAAGTTTTGGAGTCACAGGAAAATGTGGCCATTGTCCAGGTGTTTGAAGGCACAAGAGGGCTTGATACAGATCAGACAAGGGTCAGATTTTCCGGGGATATTATGAGAATCTCTCTTTCAAAGGAGATCCTCGGAAGGTCCTTTGATGGGTTGGGCAGGCCGATTGATGGTGGCCCTGAGATCATTCCGGAGGCCCGATTGCCAATTACAGGTGCGGCTATAAACCCAACAGCAAGGGACTATCCGAATGAATTTATCCAGACCGGTATCTCCACCATTGATGGAATGAATACCCTGGTGAGAGGACAGAAGCTTCCCATCTTTTCAGGCGCTGGACTGCCTCATAATGACCTTGCTGCACAGATAGCAAAACAGGCTACTGTTTTGGGTTCAGAGGAACCTTTCTCGGTAATCTTTGCAGCTATGGGGATAACCCATGAAGAGGCAAATTTTTTCATGAACAGCTTTGAGTCAACCGGGGCATTGGAGAGGATAGTTTCCTTTATCAATCTGGCAGATGACCCGGCCATTGAGAGGATTATTACCCCAAGAATGGCACTTACGACCGCGGAGTTTCTTGCCTTTAATTACGACACCCATGTATTGGTTATACTTACAGACATGACCAATTACTGCGAGGCCCTCAGGGAGATCTCATCGGCACGGGAGGAGGTTCCCGGGAGAAGAGGGTATCCAGGCTACATGTATACCGATTTAGCAACCAATTATGAGAGGGCTGGAAGGATCAGGGGCAAAAAAGGCTCTATCACGCAAATGCCAATTCTCTCTATGCCGGATGATGATATAACACACCCTGTCCCTGACCTTACAGGGTATATAACTGAGGGGCAATTTGTTCTCTCTCGTGAGTTGCACAGAAAGGGAATATATCCGCCTGTTGATGTTTTACCCAGCCTCTCGAGGCTCATGAACAAAGGGATAGGGGAAGGCAGAACAAGGGCAGATCATTTAGGGGTGTCTGACCAATGTTATTCTGCTTATGCTGAAGGAAGGGATGTGAGGAGCCTCGTTGCAGTTGTCGGAGAGGAGGCACTTAGCGAAAGGGATCGCATCAATTTGAGGTTTGCAGATGTCTTTGAAGAGAGGTTTGTTAAACAGGGAGTGGATGAAAATAGGACTATTGAGCAAACGCTTGATTTGGGATGGGAGCTCCTCTCAATTATTCCAGAGGGGGAGCTAAAGAGGATAGATGAAAAATATATTAAGCAATATTACAAGAAAGGGTCTTAAT
>CAZMUW010000016.1:0-13367 GCA_964569645.1 uncultured Desulfobacteraceae bacterium
CTTTGGGCCAGTTTTTATTGGTTTAAAAATGGGATTTCCTATACTATTAAATTAGGATTCGATCCAGGAGTTATCCTCAGGGGCCTGCTGGCAAAGAGCCGGTTTATACGTAAATCCCTGAAGAATTGCCATTTTTGGATAGAAATCATTTGACAATTAGTTTATCCAGAGTATATTTTCTCCTGGGTGCAGGGAGGAGGGGAAATAACAATGCCGCTAATTGAGGTAAGAGGTCTCAAGACATACTTCTACACCGAGGACGGTGTTGTGCGAGCCGTTGATGGAATTGACTTGACCATCGAACCGGAGAAGACCCTCGGGGTGGTTGGTGAGAGTGGATGCGGCAAGTCGGTGACCGCCCTATCGATTCTGCGGCTTATCCAGATGCCGCCCGGCAAGATTGAGGCCGGTGAAATCCTCTACCACCGGAATGGGAACGTCATAGACCTGACGAAGCTCAACCCCAAGGGACACGAGATGCGCTCGATCCGCGGGAACGAGATTGCGATGATCTTCCAGGAGCCGATGACCTCCTTGAACCCGGTGTATACCATCGGGAACCAGATCATGGAAGCGATCACCCTGCACCAGCGCCTGCGCAAGAAGGAGGCGCGGAACAAGGCCATCGAGATGCTGCATGCCGCAGGGCTCCCGTCACCTGAGCAGCACATCGACGAGTACCCGCACCAGCTTTCCGGTGGAATGCGCCAGCGCGCCATGATCGCCATGGCCCTCTGCTGCAACCCCTCCCTTCTGATCGCCGACGAGCCGACCACAGCCCTCGACGTGACGATCCAAGCGCAGGTATTGGATTTGATGAACAATCTGCGCACCGAGTTTAAGGCGGCCATCCTATTCATCACACACGACCTCGGGGTCATTGCCGATATGACAGACGATGTCGTCGTCATGTACCTCGGGAAGATTGTAGAAGGCTCGGCCGTGCGCAACATATTCCACGACCCCAGGCACCCTTACACCCAGGGATTGATGAACTCCATCCCATCCCTCGCCACTACGAGGAAGGAGCGCCTTATCCCCATCAAGGGAATCGTCCCCGACCCATTCGAAGCCCCGCAGGGGTGTGGGTTTGAACCGCGGTGTCCACAAGCGATGGAAATATGCAAGACGCAGATCCCACCGCTCAAGGAAGTAGTCCCCGGTCACTTGGCCGCTTGTTGGTTATTCGAATGACAAAGAGGTGAGAGCTTGTCTGCTGACAACATCCTGCTTGAAGTGAAGAACCTCAAGAAGTACTTCCCTGTTCACAAGGGGGTGCTGAGGCGTTTGGTGGGCCATGTGAAGGCGGTCGATGATATCGACATGTACATCAAGGAGGGGGAGACCCTCGGCTTGGTGGGTGAGAGCGGCTGTGGGAAGACCACAACCGGCCGGGCGATCCTTCGTCTGATCGAACCCACCGCAGGGGAGACCCTCTTCCGCAGTAAGAAGCTCGCCGGCCCGGGCGAGGATTACAAGGAGGTGGATATCGCCTCCGCCTCGCGCAAGCTGCTCAAGTTGCTCCGCCGTGATATGCAGATCATCTTCCAGGACCCCTATTCCTCCTTGAATCCGCGGAAGACCGTGGGAGCGACTGTAGGAGAGCCACTTCTCATATACGGCGTGGCCAAGGGGAGCGAACGGGAGGACCGGGTCCGCGAGCTGCTGGATGCTGTTGGCCTGAACCCAGAGCACATGACGCGCTACCCGCATGAGTTCTCCGGCGGACAGCGCCAGCGGATCGGGATCGCCCGCGCCCTTGCCCTTGACCCCCAGCTGATCGTAGCCGACGAGCCGGTCTCCGCCCTTGACGTCTCCATCCAGGCGCAGGTGATGAACCTCCTCGAGGACCTGCAGCAGGAATTCGGCTTGACATACCTGTTCATTGCCCATGACCTCTCTGTGATCAAGCACATCAGCAGACGGGTAGCGGTGATGTACCTGGGAAAGATCGTGGAGTTGGTTGAGACCGAAGAGCTGTTCTCGAATCCGAGGCATCCCTACACCGAGGCGTTGATGTCGGCGGTTCCGGTTCCGGACCCAGACTACAAAGTGGAGCGAATCATCCTCAAAGGCGACGTCCCCAGCCCAGTGAATCCACCCTCTGGCTGCTACTTCCATCCGCGTTGCCGCTATGCCCAGGGAATATGCAAGACCGAGTCCCCGACCTATCGAGACCTGGGCGGCGAACACTTTGTGACCTGCCACCTTGCCGACTCGCTGAACCTTGAGCCGGTTCGGACGGGATGATCCTCCTCCTCGGGACCACCAAGGGAAGCCCCAAAATAGGCCTCACAGATCTTTTGGGTTGCAAAAGAGACATCTGCACAACTATTCCTCCGGAAATTTGAGGTAATGCAAAAGAATAAAACCACTCATGACTACTCCACCTACAAGGGAAATTCCCAAAACAAAGGAGCCCATTTCCCCAAGAGCCCCGATCCCGGCCGGGATAGCGCCTCCCCCAATGAGAAAGGCGGGAGGCAACGTGAAGGATAATGAAATGTTCCGAACGCGCGGTGGACCGATCCGGGAAAGGGCTGCAAATCCTGGTGGAAAGAAGCAAGCGGCCATCATGGGCTGTAAAAATACAATGAGTACAATCCAGGGTCCTGGGACAACCCCAAGGAGGAGTGTTATCAAACCTGTTCCCAGAAAAACGCCGCCCATAGCAACCTTTGGACCCAACCTATCTGTAAGTATTCCTGACAGAAATGCTATTCCCAGCCCCGAGATCCGTGAGATGCCCACCAGGTAGTTGGCCCAACTCCGCACCATTCCTCGGTCTGTCACCAGATAAAGAGGCAACATGGAGTAAATGCCGATGCTGGCACCGATACCCAGACTAAATAGCGCTACCATTATCCAGAAGGAGGGTTCAGCCAGAAGGATCCTCAGGGTATCTGGTCTTGGAGACTCACCAGGAAATTCCCCACCTCTACCGAAACGGGCGAATGCCAGGCCAGAGGACACAGAGGCTATTCCAAGCAGTATCAGGATATATCTCCACGAGAACCATCTCAAAAGGGTTTCAGACAGAAGCGGGGCCACTACAAAGCCAAGATTGGGTGCCATTTCGTGGATAGCAATTGCCTTTCCCCAGTCCTGGGATCTCACCAGGGAAGTGAGGGTGCTGATACCCGAAGGAAGGTAGAGACCTGCTGCCATCCCCACTATAACCAATCCAAGACGAATTCCCCACATCGAATGGCTGGTTGAGACAGCAAGAAGCGCTGCACCGGAGACCATGGACGAAAGAATGATTGTCTTTCTATGGGTAAGGCGGGATGAGAAGAACCCTGATCCCATAAGTGTTGCAAAGTACCCCAGGGAAATCAGCAAAAAGAAGGCTCCAGCCTCCCTGTGACCAATCCCCAGATCGTTTTCTATGGTTGGCATCAATGGGGCCAGTATGATCCGGGAAATAAAGTTTAAAAAAAATATCCCTGTGAGAAAAAGCAGAGAGCCTACCTGGGAATGAAGTGGTGCTGAACTCTCATTCATGTTTTTGTTAGAACCATCCCGAATCAGGGTTTTATTCACCTGCCTTTCTCATTGTGAAATAGCCATTTCTCTAAGAAGACAAATGCCTCTCGTGAACATGCCACGAGAGGCTTTTCTCATCCACAGGTAGTTTGCTTCCTACCACATCGTCACTATGGGCAAATCTCGCATCGTGACCAGGCCCGGCGGGGCTTCCCGCACGCGGCGGATGGCATTGACCGCAATGGCCACCGTCGCAATATCACCATTCGCCCCCTTAAGCTTTACCTCCAGGTCCGGCTTGCCGATAATCTTGATGCTGTCCCCATCCTCTCCAACGTCCAAGGCAGCGATGAAGGCCAGGGTCATGAACTCGCCCTCGTCGGTGTAGGCGCGGGCTACCTGCTTGAGACCCCTCACCTGTCCAGGCTGCACCTCAAAGTGCTCGGTCCTGATGGGACGGTCTGCCACTACTGGCTCAATGCTCGACTCATAGCGAGCTAACTTTTTTCCCAGCGTGTCCAGGACCATACCCACCGACTCGGGCAGGCCCACATGGCCTATGCGGCCGTCACCCATCTTTGTCCGAAAGGATTCCACCGTCATGCCGGAACCGATCTTAGCCTGAAAAGGCCCGCGCCGGTTGGTGGCGTTAATGACCCGGGTCACCTCAATGCGATCCACCCGCTGGCAGATTGCCGTTAAGTTAAGGGGCAGAGAGTCCATCAAAAAGCCAGGGTTGACACCGGTAGCCAACACGGTCTTGCCGACACGCCTGGCCACAGCGTCAATCTCAGCAGCCTCTTCGGGATGGGCAAGCCATGGGAAGGAGAGTTCCTCTGCCGTAGACACTACATCCAGCCCAGCCTCCAGGATTTCAAGGATCTGATCCTTGACCAGGTCAAAGTAGGAGCTGGTGGTTTGGAGCACCAAATCGGCCTCCATCCGTACCAGGACTTCTTCCAGCCTGTCGGCAACCATAAAGCCCAGGGGACGATCCAAACCAATGACTTCTCCCACGTCTTTGCCAACTTTAGCTGGATCAATATCCACAGCACCCACGAGCTTTAGCCCTGGGCGCTCCATGACATGGCGCGCCATAGCGCTACCAATGGGACCAAGCCCGTACTGAATCAATCGAATTCTCTCTGACATGCCTGGCATAGTCATAAGATCCCCCTTTTGAGTTGAGCCGATCATAGGAGAAAAGCGCCTGTGTGTCAAAGGAAAAGGCATCGAAAAAAATAATATCAGGCTTGATGCGTCTCCATCCCCTCATTTGCAAAACTTCATCAGCTGTTCGTGCTATAGAGACAATCACCTCCGCCTGGCACTCCCCCCCACGCGCCTCAGAACCGTAGGATTGCGTCTGGACGGCATTCATTCCGGCCTTTGTAACTGCCGTCGTACCAAAGATCACCGCCGAAAGAATAATCCCCTGCCCGCCAAATCCACAAAACTGCACATTGACCCGGCCGTCACCCATCTCCGAAACCTCAATGGAATTCCTGGGCTTCACGCGCCCAGGACTTGAAGCAGCTCAGAAAGACTATAAGGAGAAAGAGGCTTGTGTGTAAAGTAAAAATCCAGGATATTATGGCACTATACTTCAGGGGGTTAAATCGAGCCATCCTTAATCCGCTGCTAAGCGGGCCACACCCATCACTCCTGCTTTATCTCCCAATTGTCCTGGAAACACCTTAACTCTCCCCCTATGAGGATTAAATAGATTTACCTCCAGGCTCCTTTCCAATGGATCAAAAAAGGGCTCCCAGGCCCGGCTGACTCCACCCGTAATAATATAATGATGAATGCTAAAGACATTTACCAAATTGGCAATAGCAATGCCCAGATTCTCTCCAAAGGTTTTAAACACATCCAATGCCAATTTCTCACCGGCAATCGCCCTCTCATATATCCGGACCGGATTGAGTTGATAATCAATCCCCCCATTCTGGCTCCTCTCCCTATAGATTGTGGAAAGGGCAGAGCCAGATGAATATGCCTCAAGACACCCCCTTTTTCCACATCTGCAGAGCCTCCCCCCAGGTTGAACGCACATATGCCCGATCTCACCGCCGAGGCCATCCTCCCCCCGATAAAGGTTCCTGTTAATAATAATACCCCCGCCAACTCCACTCCCCAATGTTAGACAGATTATCGAAGAAAGCCCTTTTCCAGCCCCATACATCCATTCACCATAGGTGACTGCATTGGCATCATTCTCTAAGAAAACAGGCAGACCGGTCGCCTTAGAAAGGTCTTCCCTTACAGGCTGCCCGTCCATCCACCTGACATGGGGAGAATAGGACATAATCCCTTTAGAGATCAAAACCCCGCCTGCCACAGCTACTCCAACAGCCTTTATCCCACCAGCTTCCATCTCCTTGATCATAGATGTTAGCTTGATCAATAAATCACCCCAGGAGGAGTACTCCTTTGTGGAAAGATATAGTAAATCACCTACCTCACCCTCTTTATTAACCAGGGCAATGCGTATGTTTGTTCCTCCCCAATCAATCCCTATATATTGTCCTTCCATCTTAGACCTCCAGTATGCTTTCTACCTCTTAGAAAATAGTAACATATCGACACCCTTACCGCCAATCATGAACATTGATTACCATATGGGTATCCACTCAAAATTGAGTGGATAAATGGGCCCTATGTATAACTTGACACATAAGCGTATTTTTTTTATCCTCCGTTTATCGTAAAGTAAGATCTTATCAATAATCATGAAGACCCTGATAACAGAAAAACAAATCCGATTAAAGGTTATTGAGCTTGCTGAAGAAATAGCAAAAGATAACAGCTCAGGACAACTTCACGTTCTCTTTGTTCTCAAGGGTGCATTCATATTCTGTGCAGACCTTATTAGGGCTCTCAGCATCCACAAACTTGATGTAAGGGTGGATTACATTATAGCCAAAAGCTATGTTGGCACAGAGTCAACTGGTGATGTCAAATTCTCTGTTGATGTTGACATAAAGGAGAAAGAAGTCTTGCTCCTGGAGGATATCATTGACACTGGCAGGACAATAAAAAGACTCAAAGAGGAGCTAATGAAAATGCAGCCAAAAAGCCTGAGGACTGTATGCCTTCTTGATAAGCCATCAAGAAGAGATGTTGATATGAAAGTAGATTATGTTGGATATGAAATAGAGGATAGATTTGTAGTCGGCTATGGTCTTGATTATGATGAGAAATACAGGTATCTCCCTTTTATTGCAGAGATAGAATAATTAGGTAACTGTGAACGCTTACATTAAGAATAAGAGGCAGAGCAGAAACCGAGGGCTGGGATAAGGGTGGAGCCTAAAGTTTGAAGGTATATACCTGGGAAATCATTAAAGATATACTTGAGGGTATACAAAAGGAACTATCAGAGAGATTTAAGAACAATTTCAGATCTTTGATCCTCTATGGCTCATGGGCAAAAGATACTGCCAGGACTGACTCTGATATTGACCTTCTTGCTGTCTTTGGCAGATTAGAAAAGGAAACAGGGAAATCTATGTATGATATTGCAGGAAGCGCTGATACGGAAAAGAGTATTACGATCATCCCGACCAGTCTTGAAGACTTTCAAAAAGAGAAACTACCTCTTTTTACAGCGGTAAAAAGAGAAGGAAAACTAATTTATGGTGACGCAGACCTTTCCATAAATCCGGAGCCTGCAAATGTTAAGTATTCAGAGTTTTTCAGAAACTCTTATAGATTTGAGTCACAGAAGGTAAGGATTGCTGAGGAGCTCCTGGCAGAAAATTTGGCCTCAGGAATTGCAGAGTTTTGCTTTGTGGCATCGAAACACGCTATCCAGGCCGCTCTTTCCATGAAGGGCGAAGGCTATTCAAGTAAAGTCCTCGTACTTTTACCTCTAGCCGAAAAATATCTGGGCAGAGAAATTGCTTCAGTATTCAAGAGTTTATTTAGGATTTATATAAAGTCAGAATATGGAATGGAATCTCTTGCAGATGAAGAGGCAAAACTTGCCATAAAATATGCAAAGAAGATCATGGGGGTTTATCAGTTGAACACAAAAAACAATAACCTCCGACACTGATGAGGACAGAAATCTGGCTAACCTTGAGAAATCATCAAATGGAGTCTTTGCCTGAGCCTTTGCTAATTGGCTACTACTCTGGATGGGCTGTCTGCAAAATGATCTCTTTGATAAATGAGTCCTCTGAGTATCATTATGATACAATTACAAAGATCTATGCAATATGAATGCAGAAAAATCCCTTGTGGACAGTAGCAAGGATGTCCTCGTACTGCTTAACCCCCCAGGTGAGAGGATTAGATGGTCAACCTCTTTTTTCGTAGAGCGAACTTAGGGGCTTCGCCCCAATTGGAATAATGGAATAGTGGAATTATGGAATAATGGGTTCTGGAAAAATGGCGTACTGGTCTATTGGCAAAATTCCTCTTGACAGGGAGGCAATAAAATCTATAAGTTCCTTATTCAAACCAACATTCCAATATTCCATTATTCCATCTGGACTACATGAAACATGTTCCATTAAAAATACTGTTATTTCAATAAGTTGTAGAATTTCCGAGACGTTAATTAGGGAAGTATACAAAAATGGGGATTTCGTAGGATTATATTACGAAAGAGAGAAAGACAAATACCTGGGTTGAGCGGTTCAACCCAGGTATTACTTTTATTTTTCAACAATCATAGCAGTAGCTGAAGCCCCATAACGGTATTGAGCTCAGCGGAAACACGCGCTGAGCTCCCCTGGATTGTTTGCCGCAATACATTGTTCGCAGCGCAGATTACTAACATGACCACTGTTCATTCCAGGACATGGATGTTTTTCTTCTTGCACATGTCCTTGAGTACCTTTGGCCATACGGTGGCACTGACCTCCCCAATATGCGCCTTCTTGAGCAGGAGCATGTAGGTGCGGGACTGCCCGATGCCACCACCAATGCTAAGCGGGATCTCGTTATTCAAGATTGCCTGGTGGTACGGGAAGTTGAGGAAATCAAGCTGGCCGGTAATCTCCAGCTGCTTCTTGAGCGTGTCGGCGTTAACGCGGATACCCATGGATGTCAGTTCGTGGCGGCGCTTTGTCACCGGGTTCCAGACAAGAATATCACCGTTAATACCATGCATCGGTCTGCCGTCCTCGGACGTTGTCTCCGTGACCCAGTCATCGTAGTCTGCCGCCCTCATTTCGTGCGGGTAGCCGTCCTTGAGCGTCCAGCCGATCCCGTAGATGAAGATTGCGGAATATTCCTTCACAATTTCTGTCTCGCGCTGCTGCCGAGGCAGGTCGAGATACCTGTCAAGTATGTCTTCGGCATGTATGAATGTGAGCTTCTCGGGCAGGTCGGGATACTTGCCCGTCTTCAGCTGGGGAAACAGCTCCTGGATATAGGCCTCCGCACCCTTGAGGACCTTCCAGAGCTTCTCTACCACTTCCGTGAGGTACTGGAGGTTGCGCTGCTCTTCAGTTACCACCAACTCCCAGTCCCACTGGTCCACATAGGCGCTGTGATCATGGTCGAGGAAGTAGTCCTTGCGCACAGCGCGCATGTCGGTGATCAGGCCCTCCCCCACGTCCATGTCGAACTCCTTCAGCGCGACACGCTTCCATTTGGTTGCGGCCTGCACGACCTGGGCATCGATTGGGTTCTTGCCATGGTCATTTGAAATGTGGAACTGGATTGGGGTCCGTGAGCCATCACGATCCAGGTAGTCGTTCACGCCGCTCTCAACATCTACGATCAGAGGAACCGTTACCCGAATCAGATTGAGTTCCTTGCACAGATTCTCCTCGATGTAGTCTTTCAGCGCAAAGATGGCATTTTGCGTTTCCTTTGGGGATAGCATAGAACTGTAATCCTGTGGCAGGGTTTTCTCCAGCTCGGCATAGTTGCCAATGCCAGGCCCAGCCAAATCTGCTTTCTTGTCTGCCATTGTGATCTCTCCTGAATGTTTTGTGGGTGGGACTCTCAGGAAGCCGGAATTGGCAATACTGAGCGTCTTTCCGCACATACCTGCGGTTATATATAGCTACTTGCCAGATTGTATATCCGGATTCTATCCGATTTTATTATAGATTACAAACACAATATTTGAACTTTTGAACTTTCTGGGTTTCAAGTCAATTTTTCTTTAGGGTCGGACCAGGCTATCGTATTGATAGCTTCTTTTCTCTTTTGATCTGCTATATAAGGGCTCTGTTTCCATGATCTATTAATTCAGGCAAGGGTTTATATTTTAGATATTTTGGAAGCAAATAGAGGGAATGGGAGATAGGCGAAATCTCTTAGGCACAGATGATAAAAAGCCCTGTCAGGGGCTATCCTAACAGGGCTTGAGGAGGTGGGAATGAAGAAAAGGAGGAAAACTTCATTCCGCTTGACCATTATTGTGAGAATTGAAAGGCAACTTTATAAAAAAATAAAATCCTTGTCAAAGGCGATTATATGGAAAATTATTCTGGCCTCGCTTTGAGTTTTCAACAGGGATAATATGTATCTTCTCAATAAATCGGGGTAAGTGCCTTGTTATACAACTTTTCTGGATTCCCGCTTTCGCGGGAATGACATGCACTTATCTCATTTCGTCATTCCCGCGTAGGCGGGAATCCAGGAGCTATTACCCCAACTTATTGAGAAGTTACGATAATATATTGATTTAATGGAAATAATACCAACCAGTCCCTTCAACTTCATGCTGGAAATGGAAATAAGTATGATGAAAAATTATCATTGAATTCAGCTACTTATGTTACTTCCTGACAATGCCTGCCTATTTATCAACATCCTCAAACTTCTATTTACTTCAAAAAACCTTATTTTTTGCATCTTTTTATTTTTTTCACTACATTTTTTCTTTCTATAAAGGAAAGGATCAAAGGAGAAAAAGAGGGACGTCGTTAGAGGGATAGAAAAGGGCAATGAATGAAAAAATAAGTCAATATATAAGTCCCCAAAATTTACTCTTGTCTGTCACCAAAGAGGTCTCTCTCCTTTTACAATATACACACGGAAGAGTCCCTTAGGGCCGTTTACTGGGCTAATGGAGAGTATTTGTCCGAGGGCTTGGCGGTCTCTCATTGAGCGCCTCATCCAGCATCTTATCTCGTCCATAGATATCATCACAAAAGTGGATAGTGTCATCCTCATCAACCCAGGCCGTCCAGTAAAGAACATGGACGGCAATCGGCTCCCGTATAAATACAACTTGCCTCTTGTTGCTATTAATTGCGGCAAGTATTTCTTCGTGGGTCCATTTCGGATCAGCTCGCAGAAGGTACTCTGCCAGCTCAATCGGCTTTTCTACACGGATGCAGCCGGAACTAGAGCTGCGCTTGGTCTTTTTAAATAATGCTCGCGCAGGGGTGTCGTGCAGGTATACGTCGAATTTATTGGGAAACATGAATTTTATGCGGCCAAGGGCATTTGAAGGCCCAGGCTCCTGACGGAGCTTAAAGGAAAAGCTTTTTGCTGTAATTTGGGACCAATCAATAGAGTCCGGATTAATCTCCGGGGCCTGAGCTTTCCAATTCTTAAAAACCCGGATGTTTGTCTTGAGCAAATACTCAGGGTCCTTCGGAATAGAGGGCAATATGTCTTCCCTGGCGATGGTTGGGGGGATGTGCCAGTAAGGGTTGAGCACCATATAGGCCATTCTGCCGGAAAAGACTGGGGTGCGCCGAGATGTCCTCCCTACAACTACCCGCATCGTCATTAGAATTTGGTCGTCTTCAACGACACCTAGTTCAAAATTGGGTATATTGACCAGGATATAGCGCCGCCCGAAGTCATGAGGGAGCCTGCGCCAGCGCTCCATATTCACTTTGATCTGGCGGATACGTTCTTCCACCGGCACATTTAGTGACGCCAGCGTTGCTGGACCAACAATTCCATCAATATCCAGGCCATGTCTCTTTTGAAATCTCCGAACCCCTTGCTCCAAAACTTGATCAAAAAGGGAGTGATCGTCGGTTGATTCATCAAGATCCCCTGAAACGATCAGGCGGGAGCGTAAGGCGGCAATCCGCACGCCCCGATTGCCCCTTAGCATCTGCCCGCTGGGCAAAACCTTCCAGCCACCCCTTCTCATGATAGCCCGATACTGTAAGAGAGCCCGTTTTAGTCTGGCATAACCAGCGTGTTGGGGGAGTAAGGTTTCCAAGGCCTCCTCAATCTGGTCTTCATCGAGGGCGCTTTGAAGGATCTCCACCAAATCCACCTCCCGGTTTTTGACAAACCATTCTGAGCGGATTGTCTCAGGGTTGACGCGGCCAGCCGATAGATGGGACCCATATAAGAGAAAGGCATCCGTGAGGAGTAAGTCAAGATCGGCAAGTTTGTCGAGTTCGAGCGATCTATTTGTCGCTATGTTATGGCGCACTTCGGCCAGCAAGGTCTCAATAGTGGCCAGATGATAGTCTTCAGGTTCCAGGCCTTCAAGGATAGCCCCATGAATCGCCTTGACAAGGCTCGTGGCTTGCGCTCGCGGGCCCTCCTCCGTGCTCCAGGCAGGCTGAAAGGCTCGATTCCCATGGAAACGGGATAGCATGGCAGGGCGGAAGAGCAGTTCTGTCCCGTTAACGATCTCCTGTGGTTGTGTAGAGATGGTGATTCTATTTCGCAGACCTTCACTCACTCGGTCGGACAAACTCCGGGCTAGAACGCTTTCAAAGGAAAGCAACAGAGTTCCCCCCAGGAGTGCCAATGTAAGGAGCCAGATTCTATACATAAAAGCCTCACCGACGTATTGTAAGGGGCAACAGACGTGGCCTATAGCAGTCCACCAAAGAGAATCACACTGCCGATAAAGACACCGAAAATCTCTTAATTTCTGTCCCTCCTCTCATAATCTTAAGTATTTATCTATTAGGGCCGACATATTATCGCTATTTCTCATGCGGAAGAGCAAGTTGAGAAACTCGGGCTACCGGATTATCGGTTTTTTCACTAACTGTGCCCCTTGCAATTCCTATATCCCTCATTCAACAGTAGATATGCAAAGGATTCATGTAGTGCTTAATAATCTTTTGCTGGATCACTTCCCACGTCCGTGCATTTGAGTTTTTTCTGCATGCCCCTGCATCGTGCCTGATAATATCATGACCGCTGTCGCTTAAAGGTCGCCATCGAGTACGGGCACGGTGGATGAACTGCCAGTCCATACCAGGGAATCACCAGTGAGTATACTTATATAGCAAGTGTTTTAACCTTGTCGAGGGGGATTTTCGGGGGTATAAAATGGGTATAAAACCCACCTATTGATATTGAGGGGACGTTGTCGACTCCACTACTATACCCTCTACGGTATCTCTATAAATCCAAGAAAGTTAGAGCAGTGAATGCCGTTGGTCACTCCGGTATCTTTATAAGTTGTTTCAGTAACTAATTCAGTGTTTATCTTCGCAAACCCACTGCCTGAAGTTGTCGAGCGGTAGACATTGTAACCAGCTGCATGTGAAACCGAGTTCCATGAGAGTGTAACCTTTCCGTCGCCCGGAGTTGAATTTAGCCGCGGCGGAACTTTTTTTAGACAGGATTACTTCCGAGTTCCGGTTTCCGATTTCCGAAGTCCGGCCTCCGGGTTCCGGGATTCGGAAAAATGCGGACACCGGAATTCCGGAGAATCGGAAACTCGCCTTGCGGGCTCGCATGGCGGGCAGGTCTATCCCTGGCCCAGACCTGGGTAAAGGAGTTCGTTGACTGAAGCAGTTATTTAATAGTTAATGACGATACTTAAACGAAACTTCTTACATCGCGCTCTCCGAGGCGTAGGCTCTACGAGCCGGAGGCCAGGGCGGGCCTGTCTAAAAAAGGAAATTCCTAACAATGTTGGGGTGGATTCCTGCACCCGAGATCAACAATTACAAAATTTGGCCTTATGACGG
>CAZMUW010000017.1:0-12141 GCA_964569645.1 uncultured Desulfobacteraceae bacterium
GAAGTCGAGGTGGAGGAAGTTGGGGTGGTGGGCGGCGCTCCTATTAAGCGGCACCCTAACATAATACCTGACTGCAATCGGCGGGTCATCGTTTCCATTTGGAGATATGGTTAAGAGACTGCATCGGGCACAGAGGTTAGAGATAGGAGGATCATGGCAAAGCGCAGTAAACATAGCTTCATCAAGTTTCAGAAAGAGCTTACACGCAAGAAAAAGGCCAAGGAAAAGCTGGCCCAGCGACAGGGAAAGAAGGATCAGGCGACTGACGTTGACAAGCCGTAGTTCGCCGATCGAACGACGGGATATACATCTATTGTGGTTTCATCGAGTTAGCTTTCATTGCACAATACTGCTGAGATTGCCGATAACAGACTTCGTTAAGTAGAAAATAGTTGAGTGGTTGAGTGGTAAAGGAATGACAATAATATCAACATGTTAGCTGAGATCAAAAGTCAAATGTCCAATTTTCCCGCTTATGCTCAATATCTTAGTAATAACAACTAATTAACTACTCAACTACTCAACTATTTGACTATGTCTGGATAAACCCCAAAACCATGTTTTTCACCTTGTTTTGGGCTTTGAAGGCTGATTTTACTCTATTTGTAAATAGTAAAAATACCACAATCCGACTTTTTCGACAATCTCGCGATCATACATTCGCCAGATTCACCATAAAAAGTTACCCATTAAAAGGTCCTGTCAAGTATATTAATCCTTGACCCAAAATCCTTCTGAAAAGTCAAAGATACATAAACTCACCACTCTTATTTTCTTGGATTCATAGAGATTTGACCACAACATCCTGAGGGAGTTGACAAGCAACCGTCTTTTTCCTATCATCCCTTCGTAGAAAAGAGAGTTGTCATCAAT
Organism: uncultured Desulfobacteraceae bacterium; assembly: GCA_964569645.1. Taxonomy (GTDB): domain Bacteria; phylum Desulfobacterota; class DSM-4660; order Desulfatiglandales; family B25-G16; genus JABXJZ01. The sequence goes on from CAZMUW010000017.1 coordinate 874, forward strand.
CGGACCGAAGAGCGAATTTGTCACTTGGATGCCATAGACACCGCCTGCCGATGATGACAGCGTAAATATCCCCTCGCGTTTGGATGTTTCGATTTTCACATTGATTTTGGAGGATAGTTATGAAAGATGAGATAGCTAATATTATTTCTAAGACTGAGATCCAAGACTGGAAGAGGATTGAGGTGGACTTTGGAGACGATTTCCTTGAGATATCCGTCCCCCCTGATTGTGTTATTTTAAGGATGAAAAAAATGCCCCCTCTTGCCCATTCGAAAGAGGAGATCTTAAATGCCTTAAGTAATCCCATCGGCTCACCAAAGTTGGCAGAAATCGTTCGCTCGAAGGGTAAGCCCGTGGGCGAGGTAACAGTTTGTGTTACGGTCTCTGATATTACCCGCCCTGTACCTTATAAAGGGAAGAATGGTGTTCTACTGCCACTTTTTGAGATAATCGAACGTGCAGGGGTTAAGAGAGACAACATCGTAATTGTTGTCGGTACTGGTATGCACCGTGCCAGCACCCTTGAGGAAAAGCTTTTTATGTTTGGCAGGGAGGTTGTGGATAACTACCGCATTGTTGACCATAACTGTGAAGACCTATCCTCCCAAGTTTTGGCTGCCCATACAACTAAGGATACCGAGGTATATGTAAATGAAATCTTCTATAACGCTGATGTCAAGGTTGTAACCGGGCTTGTGGAGAGCCATTTTATGACTGGCATATCAGGCGGGAGAAAGGGGGTATGCCCAGCTTTAGCGAACACCACAACAATTCAAAAATTCCACGGAGTGGAGTTTCTCGAACATCCAAATGCAACCAATTTAGTGCTTGAGGGTAACCCTTGTCATGAAGAGGCGTTAGAGGTTGCCCAAACGGTTGGGATTGATTTTTTGGTCAACACTACCCTTGACAACAAATTATGCATTACAGGGGTATTTGCCGGCGATTTGGTTGAAGCCCACCTTGCAGCCTTTGAAGCAATGAAAGAGTTTGTACAAGTACCTGTCGATGAGCCATTTGACATTGTTTTGACCCATGCTGGTTATGTTGGGAGAGACCACTATCAAAGCGTTAAAGCTGCGGTCTGTGCTATGCCAGCCGTTAAGGAAAATGGCTTGATTTTAATGGCTGCTAACAATATAGATGCCGAGCCAATAGGCTCTCCGGAATATAAAACACTATTGCATCTTTTTAAAATCTTAGGCCCTGATCGTTATATCTCTATCCTGCAACATCCCGACTGGCTTTTTACAAAAGACCAGTGGGAGCCTGAGATGTGGGGGAAACCCATCCGTAAGGTTGGTGAGGATGGACTGATTTATTGTGCTCCCCAGATACCCGAAAAGGACTATAAAATTATCCCAGGTGTGAGTGGATATGACTTTATAGAGAGCGACACTGAATTTGGCTCTGTCAAGGAAAAGGCAAAAGCGATGTATCAGAATGCGGTAATTTATGCTGTGCATCATCCCAGATTCGGCGATAGAAAACCCACTATTGCCTTTATGGACGAAGGGCCCTACGCCATACCAATAAGAAAATCCTAAATTCGAATACCCGCCGTCCTGATATTCTCTCAATAATGTCATCTAAGTGATATGTGGGCCATGTTACCCTGATGAAGCTTTTCCGGCTATATTCCCCTGGACGTTTGTTTGAAAGAACGCAATAGGCGCATCTCGCTTCACATCCGCCTCTGTAAGTTAGAAGCAAGTTAATGGAATACAGTTTGGCATTCCGGTAGAACAAGCCCCGCTCAAATCCAAGGGTCATGGCTGCGGCCAGACTCATTCTCATGAATTGTGGGTTTTCGAAGACTCCCTTATCCTGTTGAGCCATTCCTGCTTATCCTCTTTCTTTAAAATCGCGAAGCGCCCCGGCCCGACAAATATTCGAGACTCAGCCTACCATTCTTCTTCTGAAAAATCCTCTGATACAGAACAACAGGTCCTCTGATATCTGATTTCCAGCCCGTAATCCATTGCCCGTCCGATTGCCTCTTCTGATGGTAAGGCCATAAGATTCACCCCGGCGTCGATGGCAAGAGTCTCCATGCGGCTATTCCCCCGCTGCCGTGCACACCCAAGGCTAATCCGCATGTCCGGCAATCTGAGTCGGGTTTCGGCGATCATCTCGGCAACCTCCTCTGCCTTTGGTGGCTGTGCGCTCCATGCGGGCGTACCAGGAATTCTCATCAGGGAAACGATCACCACCTGTTGCACATCAAACCGGGAGATCATTTCAATGGCCTTTTTCTCTCCCTTGATTCTTCCGTAATGGAGTCCACAGACGATATGGGGGATAATAGGCAGATCGGCCTTTTGCAACGATTCCAGGGAAGACACAATCCGCGAAACACCAAAGCTTACATGATAAATATCCTTGTAGGTCTCATCATCACCGATCACATCTATAAGGGCCTGATCAACGCCCGCTTCTTTGAGACGCAAGGACCCTTTATAATCGATGAGACCACTGTGTACGGAGATATATAGATGGGTTTGTCTTTTTACCTCCTCAATAGCCGGGAAAAAATTATCCCAGGGCAAATGCCCTTCTTCGTCGCAACCACCACTGATCAAAACGCCTTGGTTTCCCTTTTCCGCGAGGCGGATGCATTTTTCTATCAGGAGGTCGGGTGTCGTGGCCGAGATCATGGGCTGCAAGATCTTTCCCTGACAATGATCACATTTAAGCGCACATTGACTCCCTGTGATGGAGATTGCCGGGTATTTGCCGGAAAGGCCATTGTAAGAAAACATGCCAGGGAGGTAAAATGTGATGCGTTTGCCAAATATCTGCCAGGAAATTTCCCTGGCCTTTCTTAATCTGTTATCCGGATCGTTCATAGTACTCCCTGAATGCGACCCAGCAGTGTTTGATGACCTCTTCGAGCCGGTCCCTGGATAAGGACCTGGTGGAAAGCAAGATTTCTGCCCCTGCATCCTTTGCCGCATCGGCCAGCGCCTGGTCGAAGAGATCTCGTCTGATGGTGAAGCCAGGGGCGGGTGTCTCTTTTACGTCCCCGCGCGCCGTGTCTTTTTCCCCCAGGCCGGGCCTCCCATCCCAAGGTGTTCGCGGTGCGAGCAGCATGTCTCACTATACAGTTAAAACCTGCATCCAATCATCAATCTCTATCCCCGGGGTCTCGATACCTTCTTCGGAGTAAAATTTTTTTATCAGGGTGCATGCCTCCTCGATTGGCTGTCCCTCAAGTCTTGCCTCCAGCAGGCCGACAGCTCCCTCCGGATAGCAAAAAAAATCGCCGGAAAGGGATACATTACTGAATCCGCCCTCTCTGAGCTCAAAATCTGCGCGTATAAGTCCACCTGGTGCCTTGTGGAGCTTGTGAACAACTTTTATCCCTGCCCGGATCTTGATATCACGGCCAGAAACCCGCCTGCCTTTCTGATAGAGCCATGCATCGCTCATCATCCGCACACCCAGCTCGTCTATTTTGGCTTGTAAGGCCTCGTCCTTTTCGCTCGGTTGCATAGGTCCCAAGAGTCTTTCAAACTCCTCAGCCATCAGGGCATTTAGTTCTGCCTCATCCCAGCCCTTTGCCTTGTTCTCTCCCAGTTCATGTCGGATGGTTGAGAGGTTTTCCATGAGCGTCTTATGGACCTTGTCACGAAATTTTTCATCCGGTGCCTTGAGGACCCTGGACATCATTTCATAATTGAAATCCACGATCAGGTTCCCAACAAAAACAATACAGTTCCCTATCTCGCCAACCCCAGTTCCGGATATCTTGCGTGTGCCAGCGATCACATCATTGATGGGTCTGTACTCAGCAGGGATACCTATCCTCCGATAGACATTGATAATGGGTTGGAGAAATTTCAGATAAAAGGTTTCTCTCCGCAAAGGAATAATGGGGTTGTCTTGGCGGAGGATCAGCTGAAAAAAGAGCTGATCACCATCCAGGTAAACGGCTCCCCCGCCCAGATCTCGCCTGAAGACCGGGATATGCCTCGATTTGCAAAAGCTCAGGTCTACCTCCTGTTCCAGGTCTTGATGGAAACCGATACAGACATAGGGTGTGGCAGGGGAAACCAGAGAAAGTGCCTCCCGTCCTAAGGCCGCCAGGGCATGGTAGATGAGTTGCGATTCATGCCAGGGGATCTTTCCCAAATTGTAGAGTTTCATGGCTTAGTACTCTTTTCTCTCGCCCGCTCTCCTCCCGCCTTGCGGGGGGATCGTTTGAGCTCACAGGGTAATCCTATCGTTTAAGTGCCTTGTGAATCAATTCGGTAATGTCCATTACCTCGATGGGGAGCTTGTTTCTCCTCACATGGGTAGTCATGGTTCGTACACATTGTTGACAGGAGGTGACGACCACTTGAGCGCCAGTACCCAAAACTTCATCGATCTTTTGTCTGGCAATCTCTGCAGAAAGCCTGGTATCGATCATCTCCAGGTTACCACCCCCACCGCAACACTGACAGTTTTCCCGATTACGGGGGAGCTCTACAAGCTCTACACCTGGAATGGAACAGATTGCTTCCCTTGGCTCATCAAACACCCGGGCACCTCGACCCAGATCACACGGATCGTGGTAGGTAACCTTCAAAGGGAGCTCTTTAAGAGGGACGCGGTTTTCTTTGATCAGGCCCATCAAAAACTGGGTCGCATGGATGATTTTAGACTCATGGGGATAGTATTCACGCCACATCTGATAACAGGAGGGACATGCAAAGATGACCTTCTTAGCCCCTTTTCCCCGGATCGCCTCAATGTTGTGATCCATAAGCTGCTGAAACATCTCCATCAGGCCGGCTCCCAGCAAGGGAAAACCGCAGCACCACTCTTCTTCGCCCAGCAAGGTAAAGTCCACCCCGCTTACTTCAAATATCCCGGCCAGGGCCATGGGAATCTTCTGGGCCAGCGGGAAATAGGCGGCCACACATCCTGTGAAGTACACCACCTCTGCCTGATCCTTGAGATACCCATGATCCGGGGCATAGCGCATGTCCTCCACCCAATCGGCCCGCTCCCTGTTGTCCTCTGCAAAGACGTTGTGGCTTTCTTCCAGGTTATCCCTAATCATCTCCACCTTATCGGGGTAAAAATTGGAATGAACCATGTCCTGGCGAATGGAGAGCCATAGGTCCTTGAGGTGGATACCCACCGGGCAAATCTCCTGGCAATTGCCGCAGAGCGTGCAGCGAAAGACGGTATCACTGAAATGTCTCCACTGATCCTCGGATGGCTTTTTCCTCCCGAGGAGCTTACGAAACAGGCCGGTCCTGCTCCTGAGAATCTGCCCGAGGCCCTTCATGCGGAAGACTGCTGATAGCTCACCATCCTGGGAGGCAGACACCGCCGGGCACACGTCGGCACAGATCTGGCAGTCGGTACATGCGTACATCTCCAGAAGTTGCCTGACGCTGTAGTCCTGATTGGCCATTAGCTCCTTACGTCCCGATTGTTTGACTAAATGAGTCGAACAATTTCGATTAGGTATTGCAATCAACAGGCGTTTTGAGTGTTCAGTGTTCAGGGGTTCAGTGTTCAGGAGGAAGCAGAGGCAAGACACTGGCTTTTCTTTCCTGAACTCTGAACACTGAACCCCTGAACACTCCCATTACCTGAGGCGACGAAACAATAAGCAACGTGATTCAAAGTTGAAGCAAATTTCAAATATGTTTGGCTAGGATTTAGCTTCGCTCCGCAAGTTGATTTGTTGAGTAGTTGATTAGTTGACTTGTTGACTTGTTGGCTTGTTTTTTCTAGACTCAACGGTTTGACGACTCAGCTAAATCCATCACTCCTTTACATACCTCTCAATTTCCGCCAGGAGCCATTTTTCAATCTCTTCGTGGCTATGCATCAAATTATTGAGTTCTCCCTTATCCGTGGGTTTGATCTTATAAATCCAGCCCTTTCCGTAACAATCATCGTTGATCAGTCCGGGGTTGATCTCCAGCTCCTCATTCACGCCAATAAGTTCCCCATTGACAGGGGCATAGACCTTTCCAAGCCATTTGCCTGATTCCATCTTTGCAAACTTCTTTCCCGCTTTCAGGATTTTCCCCTCCTCAGGAAGCTGGACATAAACGATCTCCCCTGCCAATATCTGGGCAAAATCATCCATACCCATGACCAGGATATCTCCCTCATCTCTGACCCAAAAATGATTTTCCTCGTAATACAGGCCTTCCGGCATGTTGTATCCCTGGATTTCCATCTGCCTTCCTCCTTTGCTTGTTCCTAACAGGCTCCTAATGCTTTCTATTCTGCCTCTTCCATCAATTCATTAATGAACTGGGAGATGTTATGGATCTTGAACACCCACCACGTCCAGGTTGGTAATGCCGCGGCTGCCTACGCCCATGTACACACTGGATCCAGGGGCCAGATCGAATCGGTCCTTAAGGCGGCTCCACTCCCGATCAACCTCAGACAACACGTCCACCGGAGGAGGCACATTGAAACGCTCGTGAGCCATTCTCATCCTGGGCAGTTTGATATCAAAAGCCATATCAGAATTCATTGTCCTTCCTTCTGCTAATCGGCCATGACAGCAAGTATCTTGTCATATAAGATTTAACCCGGATTTCGCAAGCCGGAGCCCCAGGTATTGGACTGCTTCGCTATCACTCGCAATGCCAGGAATGGTAAAGCTTTTCAAAAATCCTTGCGAAATTCGGATTTAATGTCTTATATGCCAACAACCTCTGTGTCTGTCAAGTGAAAAAGGGGGACCGGGAAGTTCCCTTTTTATCAGTGATCATGTTCATAGACCGCATTCATAGCCAGGACCAGTGGGGCCACGATGATATGCAGAAGCCGGCTAAAGGGCAGATAGGCGACAAAGGCCCCGGTCAGGAAGGCATGGGCATACCATAGATATCCATAGGCCTCAGGTAATCCGCTTGGGTCTGAGAATAGAATGCTGATCACATTCCCCAGAAACGCATACCCTGCTCCACCAGGATGGCCAGTCATGGAGATACGCATGCCCTCAAGGATAAAACCGATTACGATAATGCCGGCTATCAGGCTCAGTGCCACACGATCCTGCCCTGGCAGTCCAGGGAGTTGACTGGATCGCATGAGAGCTCCCCGGATGAAGGCCAAAGCCACTCCTAAAATAACCATGATCCCTGTCGCGTCGAACAGAAACGCGGTGGTTGGATTGTTCTTATCCAGCATGGCCCAAATCCAGGACCATTCGGGTTTCCAGAGGGAGCCTATCAGTGCCAAAAGTCCCCATAAAAGCCGGAAGACCAGGGGGAAAAAAATCAGACTGTGGATGAGCCACCGCGTCTCAGACTGCCTAAAGAGCCTCCTTTGGAGGAGTACATCCAGGGCAACGGCCTTGATAATCAAACTTATCTTCCTGGAGAAAAGGATCCTGACGCCATTCCATAGCAGCTTGAGGGCCTTTTTAAATAGACGCAAATCCCTCCCGCCATGTAAAGACCCAGTTAGCCAGACCGAAAGGCTCATTACCAAACCAGCCAAAAAAACAATCAAGGCAAGGATCGTAATGGCATCCCCCACAGAAAATGTGGCCGCGTGACAGGGCATGCACAGTATACTTTTGGCAGGCAAAATCATGGATACCGCGCCAACCTGATTTCCCTTGAAGTGGCACCTCTGGCATACGGTTTCGTCATCTACACGGAGCATCTGATGGATCGTCGAGGCTTCTCCTGCGTTACGCACTGCCTTCCATAGAACAACCTTAGATTCAGGATCCCTGATCGGTTCAATCCCTTTAAGATGGCATGCCTCGCAGGCAACCCCAGCATGGGCATCGCGGGCCACCTTTTCATCATGGGGAAGATGGCACTGGTGGCAATCTCCCAACCTTTGGCCGCTGTGCTCAAACTGAGCTGATTGAGGATGACAGGAAGTACAGGCGACTCCATCGTGGGGTGTGGACTTATATTCCCTTTGACTTATCAGGGGAACTATATTCCCGGTTATCTCCTGAGCTTGAGTGCCTGCCTGGCCGTGGCAGTGGAAACAGAGCCCAGCGATCCTTTCCCTCCCCCAGGGGATCTCCGGGTCAACTGAGCGATGGCACTTCATACAGGCCTCATCTTCAGGGGACAGAGCGGGTAGGGCAGATCGCTTCTCGTGGCAGGCCCCGCATTGCTCAATCCCACCTTCCCCAAGCCGGGGTTGATAATGGGGATTATGACAACGGAGACAGTCCCCATATCTTTTTGGAGCTTCGACTCCCTTATTTCCGTGCAAGCCTTGCTCCAGGTCGTCCATGATTTCATCATGGCAGGAAAGGCATTGATCCATGCCAAAAAAATATGCCAGTTTTTTGGTGACATCTGCGGGGTTCGGGTGGAGCCCCTGTTCAGCAATGTCTTCATGACAGTCCTGGCAGGAGGTCTGGCCATGGGCGGATATATGAAACTTCCTGGCATCAACCAACCAGGAGGCCTTGGCTTCAGCACCACTCAGCATGATGGAAGCCAGAACCAATAGTATTGTTGTTATGCTTTTCATTTTTGATGGGCAGCCATGGGCAGGGGCTGCTGGCCAGGCACTTCTTTTAATACGGAACTTCTTCAACTCAGAATGGGCCTCTATTCAGGAGCCACTCTGAGAAGTTTTTGTGAAGGCAAGAGGAATCAGTGATTTGCCCCTTTGCTGGGCCATCTGCACCATGGCATCTCGGTGTTTTGGAGGGGGTTCACGGCGCTCCTCTTCCGGCTTGAGCTGAAGACTCATGGCCTCGGTGGTGCACGTAGTGACGCACAGCCCGCAGCCGATACAGCGGTCAAGGTTAACCTCGGCCACCTCCTCCGGCCCGATAGTGATGGCCTCCATCTGACAGCGATCCAGGCAGGTCCCGCAGGCAGCACACAGATCAGAATCCACCAGAGCGTAATAATTGGATATGACCATCTCTGCCGGCCGGGGATGCTTTTTAAGGGCCCGAAGCATGCCACAGCAATCCCCGCAGCAGTTGCAGATAGCGCCCGCATTCTGGGAATTTACTGGCTGGGGAACCAAACCAGCTTCCTCGCATTTATCCAGAATCTCAAGGGTCTCTTCCTGGCTGATCCACCGGCCCATTCCCCGTTCAACGTAGTACCTGGCGTGAGATCCGAAAGAAAAGCAAGCCTCAAGGGGTTTATCGCACGCCTGATCAAGGAGCCCCTGTTGCACCCTACAGATGCAGTTGGCAACGGCGATCCGGTCCCTGGACCTGATGATTTCCCGGACATCTTCATACGGGACCACTGGCCACGAGACATTGATGGCACGGTTAACGGGTATTGTCCGCATAGGTACAATCTGCTGCGATGTCTGGCGGATGAAGGCCTCCTCAAAGAATTCTTCAATTAATTGAGCCAGCTCGCGGTCCATGGTCTTAACCTGAAATTCATAAAACCCGATCACAAAGGGCGTGGCTGCGTACTGGACCGAGTCTTCCTTGCGCATGCGGAAGATGAGCCCTTTCTCTGCCATATTCTCCAGAAGGTTGGCTGCCTTCTCTGGGCCCTGTTTCATCCGTTCAGCCACGGACTCAGGCGTCTCGAGCATCATGCTGAGATTCAGGTACATATGGGCCTCTTCCTCGGTAAAGAGCTTTTTCAGAATTTTCAGCTCCACGCCTGATTTAGTGGCCGGAAAGCCGACAGAGTACTGATCAAGCTGTTCCCGCAGCTGGCAATAGATCTCGTTAGACATGCTGTCCTCCTTTCTCACCTCTTTAGAAAATGATTTTCCCAGTTCTCTACTCTAACCAAATCACCCTTTTAAAGAAACGTATAGCACCTCACAGATAGCCTTTTCTTTGACACCCTTCGCCCTATAAACCAACACCCGCGATAGAACTCTTGCAAGAGGGGCAATGGCCATCCTCAATTATATTTTTCACTATGGAATAGCCCCATCGTTCAATCAATAGATTCCCGCAATTATAACAGTATGTGTTTTCATTCCCCTTTCCAGGCACATTTCCCTCATAAACATTATGGAGACCTGTTTTTAAGCCTATCTCCCTTGCCATATGTAATGTTTCCACTGGTGTCCGTGGTAGGGTTGTCAGTTTATGGGTCGGATAGAATTGTGAGATGTGCCAGGGTATATCTTTATCTACATCTTTTATGAATTCAGCTATCTTCTGCAGCTCGCCCCGGCTATCGTTAAGTGTTGGAATGATCAGGGTTGTTACCTCAACCCATATTCCGAGTTCTTTGGCAAGTTTGATATTGTCCAGAACCGGCTCCAGCCGGCTTCCACATATCTCTTTGTAGAACCTTTCAGTGAAGGACTTTAGATCAATATTAATACCATCAAGATAAGGTGAGATCTCTTTCAGGGCCTCCGGAGTCATAAACCCATTACTCACAAAGATGTTTTTAATCCCCTTGGGGAGTGCTATCTTTGCTGTTTCATAGGCAAGCTCAAAAAATATAGTAGGTTCGGTGTAGGTATAGGCAATCGATTTACAACCCGAGCTACCTGCCTCTTTTACTATTTCATCTGGCCCCTTCTTATCGCCAACAATGTATCCCCCTTTCTCCCTTGGGAATTGGGATATGTCAAAGTTCTGGCAATGTTTGCAGCTTAAATTGCACCCAACAGTGGCAATGGAATAGCTCCTGGAACCTGGATAGAACTGGAAGAGGGGTTTCTTTTCAATAGGATCGATATGGGATGCCACGATCCTGTCATAGACGAGGCTAAAGAGGGATCCATCTATATTTTGTCTCACTCCGCAGATGCCATAGTTTCCATCCTTTATGATACACCGGTGGTTGCAAAGATTGCAGCTTACTTTAGTGTCAGAGAGCTTTTCATAGAGCATGGCTTCTTTCATGATTTTACTTTCCCTTACATGTGATCGCAATCGTTCACCCCCACCCTAACCCTCCCCCGTCAAGGGGAGGGAATATGTTAATGCCATCAACAAATATCCCCCCCTCCCCTGGTGGGAGGGGGTTAGGGGGAGGGGGTGCTGAACTATTACATGTGGTCTTATTAAAAAATGGCCCCAAATCCCAAATGATGCAGGGGCTTTTTATTTACGAATACGATACTATCAAGTTACTGCAACAGCCTAAATGTGTCAAGGCATGCCTTTACTTTTCATTGTTGACGTAGATTTCTTGAGCTGCTGCATCAGGAACCATAGCTGGTGAAGAAATAGTATACCAAAGGGGTGCAAAATACTAGCCAAACATATTTGAAATTCACTTCAACTTTGAATCAACGTTGATCATTTTTTCGACGCCTCAGGTAATGGGAGTGTTCAGGGGTTCAGTGTTCAGAGTTCAGGAAAGAAAG